>WRIO01000093.1 GCA_009782695.1 Candidatus Cloacimonadota bacterium | reverse complement strand
CAAGAGGACGAGACTTTTACCGCTCACCAAGCCACTGTGATGCCCCTCGATAGAGAGAGCTCGACTATGGTTTGCCTGTGTGAAAGGATACCCGTGACAGAGATAGTGCAGTGGATACGCAAAGGTGTGCGGGATATAAACCAACTAAAAGCACTGACCCGCATAGGGATGGGAGCTTGTGGGGCAAAGACCTGTGACACCTTGTTAAAACAACTGCTAAAGCAAGAAAGTATATGCACAGACGACATCACGAACAACACAAATCGACCTGTATTTGTGGAAGTGCCACTCGAAAAATTTGCTGTGTCTCAAAAGTCAAGAGGAGGGGAAAATGAGTAAAAATTATGATGTGATAGTCATCGGAGCTGGTTCCATAGGCGTCCCTGCTACGATGAACCTTGCCTATAACCGTAAAAAAGTTTTGTGTATAGACAGCTTCGCCTCGCCCGGTCAAGGTAACAATAAAAAAGCTATCGGCGGTGTCCGTGCCACTCATTCTGACTTTGGTAAGATAACTGTCTGCCAAAGGAGTATCGAGATATTTTCGACTTGGGCAGCAAAACACGGCGATGATATAGGCTGGATTTCAAATAGTTACTGCTTTCCTGCCTTCGATGAAGCGACAGAAAAGACACTCAAAGACACCCTAAAAATACAAAAAAGTTTTAACTTAAATATAGGTTGGCTGAATCCTGATGAGATAGAAGAATTAGTTCCCGGACTGAGAAAAGACGCCCTCCGTGGTGGCACTTTTTCCCCAGACGACGGCAGCTGCTCACCCCTGCGGGCTATAAACGCCTTCTATTTTAAAAGCTTAGAATACGGAGCTGAATACCGATTTTCTGAAAAGGTGATAGATATCAAATACAGCAAGAAAGCCTTTGCCATAAAGACAGATAAAGCAGATTATACCTGCGACTTTCTGATAAACGCTGCTGGAAATTATGCTCGAGATATTAGCCACTTAGCTGGCTTCGAGTGCCATGTCACCCCTGATAGCCACGAAGCTGCTATCACTGACCCTGTGCAACGATTCTTTGAACCTATGGTGGTGGATACTATACCTGCCCCAGGCTCCAAAAACTATTATTTTTATCAAAACAATGAAGGTCAAGTGGTCTTCTGTATCACTCCTGAACCGTTAAAATACGGCATAGACAATGACACAACCTCTAGCTTTCTACCTCTATGCGTCACCCGTATGCTCCAAATATATCCTCGACTAAAAAATCTAAATGTCAGACGCCAATGGAGAGGACAATATCCCATGACACCAGACGGCTCACCCATAGTGGGTAAGCTAAAAGAAAACCCATTTTTTATACAGGCTGTGGGTATGTGCGGACAAGGGTTTATGATGGGACCTGGTATCGGGGAGATACTTAATAGGATAGTGGAAGATAGGCTGACAGCAGACGACCAACGAGTTCTCGAATCGTTTAACCCATATCGGAACTTCGATAAAGAGGAGATGTTTAAGTAATCTCGTTTGGGAGTGTAATCTTTATTGCTTTGTCTATTTTTAGACTTTTGTAGTTTTTATAGCAGTTTCAAGAAGTCATCGAGCTCTAGCTTTAAAAGTAAAAACCTGCTTTTTCGATTGCCTTTATGACCTCTTGTGTTTTAAGTATTGGGTAATGGGGCATTAAAACTTAACATCCACTCTCGATATTAATATTTCATGGTTTTTGTAATACTCTAACTCTTCCTTGTTCGCATCCCCTTCATAATGGCAAGCTATGGCTTCTTTCACATTTTTTATAGCTTCTTCTATCGTGTCTCCCTGCGAAACGACATCATTATCTAGGCATGTTGCCACATAACCTAACTGTCCTTTTTCGACTTTTACAGTCCCTCTGAATTCCATAATACATCCTATAAGTAAAATTATACTGTGTGATCCTTTTTATATCAACAACATATTCGATGATGTTTTTTAATGTGCCAGCACCACTGCTAGCTCGCCTTCAGACAATGCCTTATCCCCTTTGAACACCCGCATAATTCCCGCTGACACTTCATCTATCAAGATTATCCGCCCTTCATAAAGCCCTATCTCGAACTTTATGTCTATCAGCTCGTAGCCAAGCGGAGATAAATCATCTTTTATTAGTTTCGCTGCTGATAAACACAGCACTCGCGTCTCTTCATACTGCTTTTCGGTCATCAGTGAGCCAAAGTCTTTACTGAGTAAAAGTTCTTTTGAGATTCGAGGGTCTCCAGCTGCGTCATTTTTTGTGGTTACCTCGAAAAAGTCTGTCAAAGTTTGCCCTGTTTTTAAGTAATCAGGGTAAGCCCGCACTATGCTGCCCATAGCCTTGAATCGAACTATACACTCCATTCCTTTGCCAATAGGAGTGCATTTTTTTACTAATAAGTTTTTGCTGCCTAAATCTGCATCGATAAAATGATTTTCGATACCTGCTTCTGTGAATTTTTTGAAATAATATACGCTTGATACTATGTTTTTAGAGCCGATGCCAGCTACTTCACCTATCACTTCATTTGCACCAGGGTCTTCCACCACAGTAGTAGTGCCATCGGGGTTTTTCACTACCCAACCTGTCACACAGTCCTTCGAATACAACAAAATACTCTTTTCATCATATTCATACACATCTTTTGTCTTGCCTTTATGAAGTAATTTTAGACCTTCTTTACTCAATGACATAATCTATTTTATCTCCTAAATTTATTTTAACCACCCCGTCCGCTAAAGCGTCCACCCCTCCAAATTGGAGGGGAATTGCACATCATCCGTAACTAACTCTTGCCGTCATTCTGAGCGAAGCGAAGAATCCAATATTCCCCTCCAAATTGGAGGGGTGTCAACTTGTTGACGGGGTGGTTTGATGCTTTCGTCCGTGCGTAGCACACCCTATTTTTCCCCGTCCCATCGGGAAGGGGTGGCAGGCGCTAGCCTGACGGGGCAGGGGCTTTCGTCCATACGAAGCACACCCTATTTTTCCCCGTCCCATCGGGAAGGGGTGGCAGGCGCTAGCCTGACGGGGCAGGGGCTTTCGTCCATACGAAGCACACCAATATTTATAATTTCTTCTTCGGCACCTGTGCCACCTTCTCCGCCTCTGTGACCACCTTTATCAGAAAATCTTTATCGTCAGGGTCCAGGATATAATGCTCTTTGGCGTTATGATACGGCACTCCTGTCGCACAGTCCCGGCACAGCTCTTCTATATTTTCCCATTTGCGAATAAACACTATATCGTCGCAAATCAGCAGCACTGTCTTTGCATTGATATAAATCATATATTCACCAAACATTTTTCGATAGGTCACCTCACCCACTTCCGCTATCTGTTCGGCTACATATTTTACAAGTTCTACATTCGATGACATACACTCTCCCTGATTTTTCCCACTATTTTTACACCCCTATTTCTGTCAATCATTATTTTTGACAAGACGAGCAAAATGTGGTTGTTCTGCCGCCTTGTTTTATCTTTGTTAAAGTATTTTTACACACAGGACAAACCTTTTTCGCATAAACTTGCAAAAAGTTTTGAAATTCGCCAGTTTTGTTGTCTATCCTTCGATAATCAGATATGCTAGTGCCATTGTGTTTGATAGCCTTCAGAAGTATTCTATTTATTTGCTCGTAAATTCGCTTTCTCTCTTTTGTATAAAGCTTACTTGCCACTCTTTCAGGGCTTATCTTTGCCCAAAACAATATTTCTTGGGCATAGATATTGCCTATGCCTGCTATCAGCTTCTGGTCAAGTAATAAATTCTTGATTGGAACTGCTTTTTTACGGCAGATTTCATCGAAAAGAGCAAAGGTAAAGTCATCTGACAGGGCGTCTATGCCGATATCCTTTATCGACTGCAAAGGCGTCTGGTAGGGGAGCACTTCCACTAACCCAAAAGTCCGAATATCATTGAAAACTAACCTATCACCAGTTTTAAAATAAAAAATAACCCTGTTGTGCTTGCTGTCTTGTGTAGTGTTTTTTGTCTCATAAATCAGTTTACCTGTCATTCGGAGATGTATCACCAAAGTGCATTTATCGGCAATATCTATCAGCAAGTATTTGCCTACCCGCGATATTTTTTCTATCTGCCCGTTTGTGTCAAAGCCATCTTTATTTATAAATGCCCTGTCTAAAAGCGCTTCAGTTTTTTTGATAGTTTTACCTATTATCATAGCTTCAAGCTCTCTTTTTATTGTCTCTACTTCTGGTAATTCTGGCACTTTTGCCTCCTTTTCTTTTTTTCCCCGTCCCTTCGGGAAGGGGTGGCAGGCGCTAGCCTGACGGGGCAGGGGTATTTAATCAGTCCGCAGGACACAATTTTACCACGAATGTGGTAATAGCTTAATAGCAACCGCACCAAACACAACCTATTCACCCCGAAGGGGTGTAACCCTACTCATAATGTCACACCCCTTCGGGGTGTTTTTTTCTTTGTTATCCATTTGCTATTAAGCTATTATCCCTTCGGGATAAAAAACGGTGTGCATCGCACGATTATAATTCCCACACCCCGTCAGGCTAGCGCCTGCCACCCCTCTCCACAGGAGCGGGGAAAAAGCGGTGTGCTACGCACGGATGTTTATTTTTTAACCACCCCGTCATTTTTCCGCAAGCTCCAAAATGCCACCCCTCCAAAATTGGAGGGGAATTGCGCCACACCCGAAACCCTCTCAACCTTCAACGACAAGCTTGCTTGTCCTCAACAGCACGAAGTGCTTTCAACTATTTGCCTTTGTGCCTCAAAACACGCCACCGCACAAGCCACTGCCACATTCAAGGAATTTTTCCAGCCTGAAATAGGCAGCTGCAGACACCCATCACACAAGACTATATTCTTAGGGTCAATCCCCAAAGCCTCATTCCCTAAAACAAAGGCGATATTTCCGCTTAAATCTGCCTCATATATAGTTGGACAATCTACAACGGTCTCCAAGGCATACACTGTAAAACCTTTTTCTTGAGCAGATACTATTGCCTCTTTTGTTTCTCCGAAGTGCCTGTGTGCCACATATTTCTCTGTTCCCATAGCTGTGTTTTGCACATTGTGACTATTCGGCGTGGGTGTGTAGCCACAGCACCATACCTCCTCTATGTTTAGGCACTCTGCTGTTCGGAATATTGACCCGACATTAAATGCCGACCGTAGATTGTCTAGTATAAGTATCACTGGTAACTTCGGAGCGTCTTTCTCGCTGTCTTGCTGTGAGATTACAGGTAAAAAATGAAAGTCTTTTTGCCCGACTATCTCGTCATTAAAATTCTCTCGATACTGCTGGTATATCTTTCTTTTATCAGCTATTTCTTGCTTTAAACCCTTAAAATCAAGCCGCTCTGCTAACCTTTTAAACTCTGGCAACAAAGCACTGCCCTCACTCTCCAAAAGCTCCAGAAGGCTACAAAATTCTTCATAGCTTTGCAGTGTCGCTTGCATGTGCTGCAATGCCTGCTCCAGCTTTAAAAAGCTAGCTGTCAGTATGTTTCGCTTTTTGGAGTCAGTAAAACTTTCCCATTTTTTTTGGGTGTATTTAATCATTTTTCCTCGCTATTTTTAACCACCCCGTCCGCTAGCGCGTCCACCCCCCC
>WRIO01000092.1 GCA_009782695.1 Candidatus Cloacimonadota bacterium | reverse complement strand
AAATTCTGCCGCCAGATTTAGGTTGTGCGAGACCATGATGATAGTCTTATTTTCGGTTACTCTGATTTCCTGCAACAGCCGCAAAATCTCTATTTGGTGGTTTATATCCAAAAAAGATATGCTTTCATCGAGCAGTATTATATCTGTCTCTTGCACCAATGCTCTGGCTATCAACACTCGCTGCTTTTCCCCTCCACTTAGCTGATTAAAAAACCTTTCTCTAAACTCTTGTAACCCCAGCCTAACTATATACTTTTCGACCATAGCGTGGTCTGAGGCTTTGTAATTACCCCAAAAATCAAGCCATGGATAGCGTCCCATCAACAAAAAGTCATACACTGTATAGTCAAATTGCATAGCAAACTCCTGAGGAATAAAGGCTAGCTGCTTGGCTAGCTCCTTTTCCTCATAATCGCTTATCAGAGTGTTTTTTACCTTGATACTGCCCGTATCTATGCCTACTATCCTGTTTAGGCTTTTCAAAAGGGTCGATTTACCTGCACCATTCGGTCCCAAGATAAAGGTAAACTCCCCTTTCGTAAAGCTCAAAGAAATGCCATTTAGCACCTTCTTCTCGCCATAAGACACGCAGATGTCTTGTATTTCTATCATATTTTGCTCCTGAAAAATTTTTGTCCTGGTGAATGATGGAGAGCGGGACGCTCTCCGCTACGATAATGTGTGCTCCACACGGATGTGGCAGAAGGCTTGGGGAATCCTTCCCTACGATTTTTACATACGTGCGAAGCACACCACATTTCTAATTTCTAATTTAACTTATATTATAATAAGTTGCAACAAGGAACAAGCAAGGAAGCTCGGACTAGCTCTGACCTACTCCGACCTCCCTTGCTTGGTGCTTATATTAACGCATTGTAAAATAAGAAGATATAAAAACTGGTTTTTAAATTTTTGAAGGGTATTTTTGTATTCGCTTTTTTATACATCAACGAAAGCTGAATGAGTACTGCAGAAGGTTTGGGGACTAAGGAGAGCGGGACGCTCTCCGCTACACGAAGTATCCTCAACAGCACGAAGTGCTAAATAACTTTTTTCTTTACAAAAAAGCCCTCTTTTTTTTTATGGTTTTTAGCATATAAAGGAGCTGAAATGCAGAGAATAGACCTTGATAATTGTTTGACCACAAAGCCTGACCCGTTGGTTGTAGAGGCGATGTTGCCATTTTTGAGCGACAAATACTACTTCCCGAGCAATTTTGTGAAAACTGGCGAAAACGCGAAGAAAGAATTAAACAATTTTCGCAGTGTGATAGCCGATTCTTTGCATACAGATATATCAGAAATCCACTTAACCTCAGGCGGGACTATGGCAAATAATATCGCTATAAAGGGCTATATTCTATCAAATTCAGATAAAGGCGCACATATAATTTGCAGCGAGATAGACTATCCGGATATACTAACCAATGCCGCCTTTTTCGAGGAAAGTGGCTTTGAGGTGACCTATTTAAAAGCCGACAGAGAGGGCTTTATTGACCTGCAAGAGCTGGAAAACTCTATTAGGCAAGACACTATATTGGTGATGACCACCCTGGCAAATCATGTCCTCGGCACTATCCAACCTGTCAAAAAGATAAAAGAGATTATAAAATCAAAAAATAAAGAGACAGCTCTGTTTATAGACGCCGGACACGCTTATGGGCGTATGGCTATCGATGTGAAAGACCTAGATTGCGAGTTGCTCTCCCTTAGCGGACACAAGATCCACGCTCCACAAGGTGCAGGTGCGTTGTTTGTAAAAAAAGGTGTGCAGCTAGCTCCCTCCAAGCACGGCATAAATAGGATAGACCCGCTGGATACGGGCGGTATATCTATCGCTGCTCTGGCAGGTATGGCAAAGGCTGTCGAGCTGCAATTTGCCGATTTACCAGCAGTGATAAGTCATATAGAGAGCCTGCGAGATAGGTTGTTCACAGGTTTAGAAAAGAATTTGGGTAAACTCTGCGTAAATGGTGCGTGGGGTGAGCACAGAATCTGTCACAACCTAAATATTTCGCTCACGGATATAGAGGGCGAAGGGCTGATGATGCTACTCGATATGGCGGGGATCACTGTGGCGACTGGTTCTGCCTGTGCCTCGCAAGGGCTAAAGCCGAACTATGTGCTGATAGCAACAGGGCGGTCATTCGTGGAGTCACACGGTTCTATCAAATTTACTTTGAGCAGGATGACCACAGCAGATGAGATAGATTATGTGATAGAGCAGTTTACCGCAGCTGTGCAAAAATTACGAAAATTGAGCCCACTCGCTCAAAAATAAAGGAATATAAAATTGGAATACAATGACAAGGTCATGGACCACTTTGCGAACCCACGAAATGTGGGAAAAATGGACAACCCAGACGCTACCGCCACCGAAGGAAGCTATACCTGTGGCGATTTAGTAACATTTTATTTAAAAATAAACGATAGCAGCCAGATCATCGAGGATGTCAAATTCCTCTCTTATGGTTGTGCCTCAAATATAGCCACCGCTTCGGTCACTTCCGAAATGGCAAAAGGAAAGACGGTCGAAGATGCGAAAAAGCTTACCTGGAAAGAGATTACAGACGAATTAAACGGACTGCCCGGCTCTAAAATACACTGCTCAGTGTTAGCGGTGGACACCCTAAAAAGTGCTATCAAAGATTATGAGATAAAGAAAGGCTTGCGAGTGGCAGACCCCTTCACAAAAGACACTATATTTCAAGAGCTAAAAAAGGTGATATACCCACCAGCGTCTGAAGATATCTGCACCCTAAAAATGGTGAAATATGTCTATTTTGATGACGGCATAGCCACTATCATAGTCGATTTGCCGAATTATGACCAGTATAAAGAACATATCTTCGAGGATATAAAAGAGACACTGTCACGCTACCCGGAAGTAAAAGAAGTGAAAGTGCAGTAAAGCAAATTATAAATTATAAATAAGGTGTGCTCCGCACGGATATAAATTCCCTGCCAATCGTAGGGAAGGCAACCCCTTGCCTTCCAAAATATCTGTGCGAAGCACACTAATAATTCCCATCCAATTTGGAGGGGTGGACGCGCCAGCGGACGGGGTGGTTAATTTCGTAATCTACAACTGACGGAACGATGTTTGCTTCGACAGGCTGTTCCCTACGGGCGTTAACAAAAAATAAAAAACACTCTATAAGCCTATATTTAGACCGAAAACTTTATTTCTTTATCAATAAAATATACACAAAAAGGGGGCAACCTAAAAAAGAGGTGATGATACCCACTGGGAGTTCTAGCACTGTCAGGTGCTGTGCCAGAAAATCACAAACCAACAAAAATAACGCTCCGCCTATCACAGAAAAGCCGAAAACCCTTTTTTGTTCTGCTCCCAAAACTAACCTAATCAGCTGTGGCACTATCAAGCCCACAAACCCGATGATTCCTGCATAAGACACGCAAATCCCTGTCAAAAGGGAGGAGACAAAAAATATCTTTTTACGGAGCTTTTTGACATTTACACCCAAACTGCTTGCCACTTCGTCACCAGAAGTGAGGATGTTTAGCTGTGTCGAAAGTGTGTAGAGATAAAATAAGCAGACGCACGAAAAGCCAAAAGCGAGAAGAAAATAAAACCATTCACGGCTGTCAAAGATATGACCAGTGTTTCCCATCAGGACTTGTAAAATCTTGGCAGTGTCCTGCCGAAACAAATATAATAATAGTGAGATCAGAGAGGAGATAAACATGCCTGCGATGATGCCTGAAAAGAGCAATCTATACGGGTCACCCTTGCTTTTGTAGTGCGAGATAACCCAAACTAAGAACATGGTGCCAAGCGCCCCCAAAAAGCCAAACAGCGGCATCAAAACCACAAAACCAGCAAGCCCACCGATGATGCTCCCAAGAGCTGCCCCAGACGACACTCCCAATATATAAGGCTCTGCAAGTGGGTTGTTTAACATGATCTGATACACAGAGCCGATACTGGCTAAGGTCATACCGCAAAGAACCGTCAAAAGAAAACGCGGTAACCTGATATTGAGCAGGATAATGTCTGATTTATAGCCAAAAAATAGGTAAAAGCTTGCAAATAAAAGGAAAAGTAGCAGTAAACCAATCAGAGCTTTTTTATTCATAAAACAATGCCACCATTTTGGCTATACCTTCGATATTTCGAGGTCCAGCACGCAGTATCAAATCAGGGTCAAGTTCGTCTATGGTGTAAATCCTGCTATGCTGCACTGCATTGACCTCTGCCCAACCTTTTCGCTGCTTTATGTCCTCTGTTGTCACACCCGGATATGTAAGCAAGATAATATCAGGGTTTTGAAAGACCACATCTTCGGCATTTACACGGCAATAATCACGGGCGAGGGCGGGAAAGATATTTATGCCTCCTGCCAGGGTGAGCAGGTCCCCTAAATAAGCAGAATTGTCAGCAGTCATGATAGGGTTGCCATATATCTCGATAAATACTTTTGGGTTGTTTTGGCGATTTTCTGCAATTGTTTGGAACTCTGCAAAAGCTTGCTGTAAGCTGTTTATAAGTGCAGTTGCTTCTGCTTGTTTACCGCAAACCTCACCAAGTTCTTCTATCATTGACAGCAAATCACTAGTGTTTTTGGGGTAAAACTGCACAGTTTTTATCTGCAATTTATTTAATTTTTCGGTGATAATATCTTGCTCCAGGGCGGAAGTAAAGACGATGCTCGGTCTCAACTGTGCTATCTTTTCGAGGTTGACCTGTCCGAAACTGCCTACTATCTGGGCGTCTGCACTGGTTTTGCACTCTTCGGTGATGCCCACTATCTCTTGGGACACCCCTATTGCCACTAAAACTTCGGCTATCTCGGGTGATAAAACTATGTATCGCGGGGTAGAATTGTTGCTGCTTTGTTTCATGCAGGAGAATAGGGACACAGCAACGGTGATATATATCAACAGCTGGTAAATCTTTAAATAAAAAAACTTCATTTTTCCCTCTCTGTTGGCACTAAAAAAAGTGACCAAAGTATTCCGAGAAAAATGAAGTATTCTCCTTCGCACACCTATCTTCCGCAGATGTTTACTCGAAACACATTGGCAGGTTTCCTGACTTTCGGCGG
This sequence comes from Candidatus Cloacimonadota bacterium, assembly GCA_009782695.1. Taxonomy (GTDB): domain Bacteria; phylum Cloacimonadota; class Cloacimonadia; order Cloacimonadales; family WRIO01; genus WRIO01. Next base: position 560 of record WRIO01000092.1, on the reverse strand, counting down.
TGATACTTCTAAAGCCTTCCCATCGTGAGACAGTGACTAAAGACACCTTTTGATGCCGAATACAGTGGCGGAGACCGTTCTCGATTTACACGAGATTCCCTTTTACACTTGCACCAATATATTTTTCTTATTTGTGCCATTTTCTCAAAAGCCTTATTTTTGTCAAGGATATTTTCGTTGGGAACGATTTTTATTGTCTGCGGATTTTACACTTGACGAAATATGAGGGTTTAAAAAGATTGCTTTTATGAAAAAAATATCGATATTTCTTTTTTTACTGCTGTATGCTATGTGGTTATTTGGTCAGGAAACTGAAGAAGCACCTTTTTTGCCCAAAAATCCTACAAAAGCCGCCTTTCTATCAGCCTTTATCCCAGGCACAGGGCAGATTTACAACGAAAGATATTTAAAGGCAACAGGTGTGATAGCCACACAAGGCTACTTGGTGGTGAAATCTATCGACTATCACGACCAAATGCAAAAGAATAAAAAAAGACGGGACGCAGCCACAGAGGATTATGATAAAGCTTACTATGATTTTCACTACAAGGAGGCACATA
>WRIO01000091.1 GCA_009782695.1 Candidatus Cloacimonadota bacterium | reverse complement strand
CGATGTATAAAAGGGCACAGCTAGGTATAGCCTATTTGGCACAGGCACCTTCTATTTTTCATAAACTGACAGTGGAACAGAATATCATGGCTATTCTGGAAACCCTGAAACTAACAAAAGTAGAACGCAAGCAGCGACTAGAAGAAGCACTCGAAGAGCTAAACCTTACTTCGCTTGCCAAACAAAAGGCTTACACTTTGTCCGGCGGTGAAAGGCGAAAGCTGGAGATCACACGTTCATTAGTTACAAACCCCTCTTTTCTATTGATGGACGAGCCTTTTGCTGGGGTTGACCCTCTAGCTATCAGCGGGATACAAGACATCATCAAAAAACTAAAAAATGAGAAAAACATCGGTATCTTGATCACCGACCACAATGTGGTGGACACCCTGTCTATCGTTCAGCGTGCTTATGTGGTATTTAAAGGGAAAATCTTGATATCAGGAAGCTCAAAAGAACTGATAAATGACCCCGAAGCCCGTAAAGTTTACTTAGGTGACAGATTTTTGAACCCTGTATTTGAATAAAGAAAAATGAGCCCAAAAGTAAGACAAAGTCAGCAACAGCAATTAGGAACAGAGCAGAGACTAAAAACTCAGATGATTCAAGCTCTGAAAATATTATCTGCTCCCATGACTGAAATAGAGATGATTTTGTCACACGAACTTATCGGGAATCCCCTTCTGGAACTGGTGGATGAGTATAATGACTATGAACCTGATGACACCGAAAAAAACGACACCTCTACGAATGAGGATAATGAAAATCAAGACCCCGATTCTGAACTGTCAAAGACGCTCGAAGAGGCAAAAGAACTATCCTCTGAGCTGGATGCTTGGAACGAGAATTATGGCGATGACACTTATTCGGCAGACACTATATCGGACAGTGATGATGACAATAATTATGAAAACTCCATAGCCGCAGAGCCAAACCTAAAGCAAGAATTTTTAAATCAATTTGATAGATATGACCTGCTAGAAATCGAATTTTACTTTATCTATGACCTGGTGGATGCTATAAACGAAAGCGGTTATCTACCCGCTGAATTTGATATTTACGGCTTAGCAAAAGAGTATAATATACCCAAAAGCAGAGCAGATGAACTGCACCGCTTGATTTTGGATATGCCCCCAAAAGGTATCACTGCCCGCAACATCAGCGAATGCTTGTTTTATCAGTTAAACGAGCCTGACCAAAAGGACACGATTTTATCAAAGATTATACTTGAGGATTTCGATGATTTGCTCCATGCTAGATACCGCAAAATAGCCTCCAAGCACCGCATAGACGAAGAAGAGGTGCTGTTTTATCGTGGTGTGATCGGCAAGCTCGACCCCAAGCCTGGTCTGCGCATAAATGCAGGACAAGCCCTTTATGTCACGCCTGATATCATAGTTGCCAAAGTCGATGATGAGTTTGATGTGTTTGTGAACGATTTTAACACTCCCAAGATAAATATCAGTAGAAATTACCAAAAGATTTTATCGCAAGCTGATAAAGAGAAAGACGCACTCAGGTATGTAAAATCAAAGGTAAACTCTGCAAAATTTGTGATAAAGGCTATCATGGTGCGCAATAAGTCGCTCGAAAATGTCACAAGGTCTATCATCAAACATCAGCGGAGTTTTTTTTATGAGAATAGCCAAGAGCTTGTGCCCCTGACATATTATGAGATAGCCGAAGATCTCAGCATGAATGTATCCACCATATCGCGGGTGGTTAAAAATAAATTTGCCGATACCCCCTTTGGTGTGATAGCTCTAAAAGACTTCTTTGTGCAAAATGCAGGCAAGACAAAAAGCGAGGAGACAGCGTCTAAACAGAGTGTGCACCAACAGATCAAGGTCATGATAGATAATGAGGATAAATCACAGCCGATATCTGATGAGGATATCAAAAATATTTTTGCCGAAAGAGGTATCACATTGTCACGCAGAGTGATAGCTAAATACCGAGAAGAGCTGAATATACCCAATAGCAGAGAGAGAAGAAGATAACAAGTGCAGGAGACTGAAGTAATATATGGAAAATAATTTCAAAGTGGCTATCATAGGAGCAGGACCTGGCGGCTACGAAACCGCTATCCGACTAAATCAATTAGGTATATCTGTGGTTTGTTTTGAAAAAGAAAGGGTGGGGGGAGTGTGCCTAAATAAAGGTTGCATACCCACAAAAACACTCGTGACATCGGCAGACCTTTACCACAAAATGAAGACAGGAGAAGATTACGGACTGGAAAACTGCGATTTTGCTATATCTTATGATAAAATATACAAAAGAAAGTGCCAAACAGTCGAAAAATTGGTGTCCGGCATAGAGTATTTATTCAAAAAAAGAAATATTCCACTTTTAAAATATGTGGTAACCAAGATAGAAAAAGAAGGCTCTGTTTACAAGCTTTTCACTAGTGAGAGCAGTGAAATTTACACTTGTGACTATGTAATCATAGCCACTGGTTCGCAGCCGCGACCTCTGCCTTTTTTGCCTGTTGACGGCAGCAAGGTGCTGTCATCTGATAATATTTTGGAGCTAAACTCATTGCCCAAGAGCCTGATAATAGTCGGTGGAGGAGTCATAGGCTGTGAATTTGCCTGTATCTATCACCAGTTAGGAGTAGCTGTGACAGTGGTAGAATTTCTGCCAGAATTAGTTAGCACCGAAGACGAAGAAGTCAGTAAAAAGCTGTCTTTAGCCTTGAAAAAATCAGGTATAAAAATCATAACCAAGACTGCGGTGGTTTCTGGGGAAGTGAGCAACGACCATATATCTTTGACTTTAAAAAGCAATGTCGATGAAGTGGTGTCAACCATAACTGCCCAGCAAGTGCTAGTATCTATCGGGCGCAAACCTGTTTTTGATATCATCACTGAGGGCTTTGACCTGGAAATGTCGAAAGAAATGATAACTATAAACGATTTTTGCCAAACAAATGAGGAAAATATCTTTGCTATCGGAGATGTCACAGGTAAGCTAATGCTTGCCCACACAGCCTCTAAACAAGGGTTACTGGTGGCAGACTACATAAACAGCAAGGTCAAAAGCACAACCATGACTCTAAAAACGATAAACTACCGAAATATCCCGAGTTGTATCTTTACGACCCCTGAAATAGCCTCGTGTGGTTGCAATGAACAGCAAGCTATGGCAGAAAGTATTCCCTACAAAATAGGCAGGTTTCATTTCGCTGCCAACGGAAAAGCTTTGGCATCTGGGGCGAGCTTGGGCTTTGTCAAAACTATCATAAATGCAGAAACAGACCAGATTATCGGTATGCATATCATTGGGTATTTAGCCACTGAACTGATAGCCCAAGCTAGCATTTTGATAAACACAGGTGCGAAGGCAAGCGATGTGGCAAACATAGTTTTTGCCCATCCGACTATCTCAGAATGCGTGATGGAAGCTATCGAGGACACTCATAAATTAGCTATCCACACGCTATAATAAAATTTATTGTAACAAAATAAAAATTTATTGTTTTATATATAAACAAATAAAAATGAAGTAAAGGGGTGAGATTATGCAAATCACAATAACCGCTCGTCATTTCGATTTAACGAAAGCCATCAGGAGTGCGATAGAAAATTCCTGTGAAAAGCTGACAAGGTATTTCGACCAAATAGTAAATATCCACATCACATTAAACCTAGAAAACAACAGAAATGTGGTTGATATGACACTGCACGCATCGAAATTTAACCTGCAAGCACAAGCCGAAGCAAACGATATGTATCTAGCTATAAACGAGGCTATCGATAGCATGGAAACTCAGATCAAAAAACTAAAAGAAAAGGTCACTGACCACAATAAAAAGAGGCTAAAAGAAGACCCGCGCTTTGTCTATGCAAACCTATACAAAGACGAGTCTGAAAAAAGCAAAAGAGTGATAAAAACAAAGAGAATGGTGGCTGAAACTCTCAGCATAGATGAAGCTATCGAAAGGTTTAACGACATAGAGGACGATTACCTGATATTCAAAAATGTCGAGACAGATAGCATCAATGTCATAGTAAAAAAAGACAACGAACACTTCCGTATCTTTGAACCATAAATCTATCTAATATAGCATTACAATCCCCTCAGCCGAGGGGATTTTTTTTTCGTAGCGGAGAGCCTCCGGCTCTCCATTTCCATAGGGAACGATGCCTAGTTACCCGCACCATAATAAATGAGATTTTCGGCAATAATAAATGAGATATTTCTAAAAGCAGCAAATATCTCATTTATTCTTTTTTTCTCTTGCAAGTCACTGAAGCTATCTTTTAGCTGTGTGATACGCCCTGCATAAGTGTTTGTTTCGTCCATAGCCATTTTAAAGCCGTTTGTCATAGCTTCTTGTAATATTCTCATTTTTTCAGCTTCGGAACTTGCGCTTTGCATAGCGGGGATATAGCGTTGTAGAGCAGAGAAATTGCCTTCATAAGCTTGTGCTATGCCTTTCATGGCGGTTTCTTGGGAAAGTCCAGAGCTTTGAAAGGCTTTTGCCAGTCCGATAGCACCCCGCACAGCTTCTTCTCTTTTATCGTTTAAAATACCCATATTTAAAGACATCGTGATTAGTGAGCGGGTATGTTCGTCATTTGTGGGTATTAGTCGAGATATTTCCGAAGCCATATTTTGCAGGGAACGCACATTTTCTTTTGTGTCTTGCCCCAGCACTTTCAAAGCAGAACGAAGGCTATTTGTGGTCTTTTCATACTCCATCTGTGCGTTTATAAGTGGAGTGAACATACCTTTTAGCCCCGCAATAGCAGTTTTTACCCCCATGATAGCGAAACCGAACTCCCCTAGCTGTTTTGAGGTGGTGCTGTTTACTTCTCTGGTGACTTGTTTGATGCTTTCACCTGTTTCGGTGACTACATGCTTAGTTTCTTCGATTGCCTCATTTGCTTTTTCTTGGATAGCATTAGTGTTACTGTTTATGGTGTCTTTTATCTCATTAAGCTTTTCATCCACACCATCGGCATTGATACTAAAATCGATTTTTAATGGCTCTTTATTAGAGGTCTGCTGCATATCTTTGACAAGGTTTTGAAGGGCTTGCTTCAGCCCACCAGTCTCTAACTTTATAGATATTTTAATGTCTTTCATATTTATAATTCCTTTTTTCTTATAATATTTTTTGCTATATTTTTAGCATTTGTTTGTTATATGAGTAAACAGAGGTAATAATGGAAGAAAAAACCAAAACAAAGGCAGATGACCTTAAAGAAAACACAGCTGACAACATAATAAGTGATATAGTTATCGGAAAATGGCTCGGATACGCATTTGTCTTTATTTTACCCTTATACATAATAATTTCCTTTATTATAAATGATTGGTCATATATTCCAAAACTGCTTTTTGGGTTTCTACTACTTCTGGTTATCACTCCGATTGGGTGGATTATCATTGCTTTCACAACTGTTTTCACCATTCAATATGGCAGAAAAAAAGGCGTTATTCACCAGCTCCCTGACTATGTTAAAAAATGGTATAATATAGACTAGCCCTTCCTGTCATTTATTGACCTTCATTAGGTTTTTACTTAACCACCCCGTCATTTTTTCGCAAGCTCCAAAATGCCACCCCTCCAAATTGGAGTGGAATTAAGCGGTGTGCTTCGCACTGATATGAGGGCAAGAGGATGATGA
>WRIO01000090.1 GCA_009782695.1 Candidatus Cloacimonadota bacterium | reverse complement strand
TTGTTTGTCTGCAAATGACCTATAAAGTGGAATTCTTTATAAAGCCCCTGTAACAAAGGTAACTTCTGTTCTGCTTCTTGCACCTTACTCTCTGCTATATATTCTATACCATTTTTCAAAGAGTTTATTATCACATCTGCACAATGAGTTTTGGTTACTGCTAAGATCTTTATCTCTTGGGAGCTTCTGCCACAAGATTTGGCACACTGAGCAACCTCATTTTTTATGGTGTTTATTTTGTCAGTTAACAATATATATCCTCACAATGAATTTATTTACCAAAGCTTTAAAAGAGCTTTTCTTGTCAAGCGTTTTTTGTATGAGGCAAATATGATGTCATTCTAAACTATAGCTGATCAAATAACGTTAAACTGCATACAAATATGATAAATACGAAATAAATACTTATGATTACTTCGTTAATCTGTGTCAGTTTTCCTAATTTATAGAAACTGTATCATTTGTTAAAATCAAAAAAAGTTTATATTAAAAAACAATAAATACAAAAAAACACTTGACATAATCAGCGTTTTATTTTTTTTAGGTTTTATCATAAAAATGGAGGCATTGCGTAATGGCAATAAAAAAAATGACACCTAAAAAAGCTGATACAAAAAAAACAGCCGCAAAAAAAGCTGACACAAAAAAAAGCGAACCAAAAAAATCAGCTTCAAAGAAAACTGAAGTCGTAAAAGAAGTTCAAAAAACTAGTTCCACAAAAGATATGCATGGGTTTATGAAAAAGATTGAAGCCCGTAATCCGGGACAAAAACTTTTTTTACAAGCAGTCCAAGAAGTAGTCGAAACAGTGTGGGAGACATACACCAGTAACCCTGTTTTTGTAAAGAACAACATATTAGAAAGAATGATCGAACCTGAAAGAGTGATTTCGTTTAAAGTCACTTGGGTAAATGACAAAGGCGAAGTTTGCGTAAATCGTGGCTATCGGATTCAACAAAACAGTGCTATCGGACCATATAAGGGTGGTATCCGTTTCGACCCAAAAGTAGATGAATCCACCTTGAAATTCCTTGCTTTTGAGCAAACATTTAAAAACGCTTTAACTACATTGCCAATGGGTGGTGGAAAAGGTGGAGCAGATTTTGATGCAAAAGGTAAATCAGAAGGAGAAATGATGAGATTTGCTCAAGCATTTATGCAAGAACTGTTTCGTCATATAGGACCTCACACTGATGTCCCAGCAGGCGATATCGGTGTTGGCGCAAGAGAAGTAGGGTATATGTTTGGTATGTATAAAAAACTGGCAAACGAATTTACAGGTGTTATTACTGGTAAAGGCTTAAACTGGGGTGGGAGTATTTTCAGACCAGAAGCTACAGGTTATGGTGTGGTATACTTTGCGCAAGAACAATTAAAAACAATCAAAGAATCATTCAAAGGCAAAAGAGTTGCGATATCTGGCTTTGGACAGGTTTCATGGGGTGCTGCTAAAAAAGCCTCAGAATTAGGAGCAAAAGTAGTCACATTGTCTGGTCCTGACGGATATATCCTAGACGAAAAGGGAATTACTGGCGAGAAGATTGACTATATGGTCGAAATGAAACTCTCGAATAGAAACCTTGTAAAAGACTATGCTGACAAGTTCAAAGTGCCATTTTTCCCCGGTAAAAAACCTTGGGAAGTTAAATGTGACATAGCTCTGCCTTGTGCTACACAAAATGAACTAAACGAGAAAGACGCAGAAAATCTAGTAAAAAATAAAGTAATATGCGTCACTGAAGGGGCAAATATGCCTTGCACATTAGAAGCTACATATATTTTCCAAAAAGCAAAGATACTTTTTGCTCCCGGAAAAGCTTCTAATGCCGGCGGTGTCTCAACTTCCTGCTTTGAAATGACCCAAAACGCTACATTCTCCGGATGGGCTGGTAGCGAAGTGGATGCCAAACTGCAAGATGTTATGAAAAAAATACATCAAGCTTGTGTAGATCACGGCAAGGAAAAAGGTGGCTGGGTAAACTATGTAAAAGGTGCAAATATTGCAGGCTTTATGAAAGTAGCAAAAGCAATGTGTGAACAAGGCGTAGTATAAGAAAAAAAAATATAGCAAGAGACGAGATTCATCTCGTCTCTTTTTTGCTACAAAAAAAGCCGACTCTTCAAAGTCGGCTTTTTATTGTTTATTATATAAATCTAATGATGTCCTTTGTGGGTTACTTGTTCCACTACATTTCCTTCGGCTTGTGACCTTTTATAATAGTAAGTGTGTAATAACTTATGAGCTAGCTCACCATTAGGTTCACCTAAAAATTCTTTGTAAACTTTGGTGATTTCTGGATTTTCGTGTGACCTTCTAAATTTTGCCTTTTTGTCATCTGTGTAAAGCCCTTCTGCTCTTTTTGCTCTTTTGCTTACTCCATTGCCCAGTGGTTGCCCGCCACCCCCTACACATCCACCTTTACAAGCCATTACTTCTATAAAGTGGTAGTCAGAAGTACCGGTTTCATTTAACTGTTTACGGATTTTATCCATTAGTTTTCGTGCTTTACCAAGGCTATGCGCAACAGCTATTTTTAAGTCGCCGAAGCCTGGTATATTTATGGTAGCTTCCTTTATGCCTTCGAGACCACGAACTGCTTTGACTTCTACATTTTCTAGTTCTTTTCCTGTGACAAGCATATAAGCAGAGCGCAAAGCAGCTTCCATCACACCACCAGTCACACCGAATATAGTGCCTGCACCAGAGTAACAACTCATGCCTTCGTCGGGTTTAACTGTTTCTGCATTTCTGAAATCAAATCCAACTTCTTTTATCATACGCACAAATTCGCGAGTGGTAAGGACATAATCTGTATCTTGGAAACCAGAATCACTTAGTTCTGGTCTGCGTGCTTCAAACTTCTTTGCTGTGCAAGGCATGATAGCCACAGAAACTATCTTTGCAGGGTCGATATTCTTTTGCTTTGGATAATATGTTTTTGCCAACACACCAAACATCGACATAGGTGATTTAGCAGTGGAAAGGCAATCTACAAGGTCAGGATAATAAGTTTCGATAAACTTTACCCAACCCGGTGAACACGAGGTTATCATAGGTCTTTTATTACCAGATTTAAGCCTTGCAACAAGCTCTGTGCCTTCTTCCATTATGGTCAAATCAGCTGAAAAATTCGTATCCATTACACTGTCAAAACCTATTGCTTTCAGAGCAGCATACATTTTCTCAGTGGTAATCTCACCGACTTCTAATCCAAACTCATCTGCCAAAGACACACGAATTGCAGGTGCTTCCTGCACTATCACATGCTTGTCTTTGTCGAGTATGGCTTTCCATACATCATCTACTTCAGAACGCTCTGACAAGGCACCTGTCGGGCAATAAATGATACATTGTCCGCAGTTCACACAAGGTGATTTGGCGATACCTTTTCCAAAGGCAGTCTCGACAGTTCCCACAAAACCTCTATTCGCGAAGGTGAGAGCGTTGACTTCTTGGATATCGTTGCAAATAGTGATACAACGCCCACAAGCTATACATTTATTTGGGTCACGAATTAAAGCTATACCAGACTCGTCTTTTGGTTTTTTAACAAGGAGTGGTGGGCGGTCGTCTAATTGCACACTCATATCATTGGCAACTTTTTGCAGCTCACATTTTTCATTTGCAGCACAGGTCGGGCAAGTCACATCGTGGTCGCTTAACAGAAGCTTTATCAAAGTTTTACGAAAATCTCTGATTTTTGCATTGTTTGTGACAACTGTCATATTTGGTGTGCAAGGAGCAGAACAAGCCCTTTTAGGTTGGGGATGCCCATTTACTTCCACTACACATAGACCACAATTCGAAGTGGGCGCCAAATCTGGATGATAACACAAGACAGGAATATGGATATTCACTTTCTTTGCTGCTTCCACTATGGTCATAGTATCGTCAACCATCACTTTCTTACCATCGATAGTGATTTCAAATGTTTGAGACATAAATCTTCCTCCAAAATCATATTTCAGCTTTTATTTTGAAACATAATCATTTATGTATTTTTTTTATTTTCATTGAATACCAATTTTTTATATTTAGTTTTTTTGTCAATTGTTTTTTATTTTTTATAAATACAGTATGTAGAGAAGTCTTTCGAAAATCTCAATTATAGAAAACTTTTCAAAGCATACTCTCGTAAAAAAATTATAATTTACGGAGCAATTCTATATATTTTTTAGCTTTTTGCGTGTAATGTTGGTTATATGTAGTCTCATTTGCCAGACTCATAAATTTCTCTACACAAACATCATAGAAATCTTTACTATTTTTATCAAGTTTAAACCCTAAAAAATATTCAGTGGGGTATTTTAAAATTATTTCATCTAGTATCTCGCTAAAAGTCCGAAATCTCTCATAGTAGTTAGTATTTGTTTGTTTTGAATGCTGACGGTTTAGGTAGGTTTTTAAATTGGGTAAAAGGCAAAACTTTATTTTCATAGCATTGCTAATGATAAAAGCAGTGTCTGACAAGTTAAAAAAACTGTCGTCATACAAACCATATATTTCAAAAACAGCTTTTTTTATAAAAGCACCTGCATGCACTATTCCCCCTATTTGCCTTTCCCAGAACAATTTGATGAGTGCTTGAGGCTCTGGGTAAGAAATATACCGCCATATTTTATTGGTTGGCTGCCCGTTTTCCTTAATGATACGGAGTTCAGTAGGATAGAAATAATCAAATTCAGGGTTTTGTTTGATACCTTCCATACCATTCTGTAAAAAATCTGGGGTAAGAAAGTCGTCAGAATCTATAAAACATATATACTCACCCCTGGCATGCTTTATCCCTATATTTTTCGCACTCCAACATCCTTTGTGTTCAGTATTTATTAGTTTGATCCTAGCATCTTGGAGTTGGGCGATTATTTTTTGAGTATTATCTGTCGACCCGTCATCTACTATCACCAGCTCAAAGTCAAAGTTGGATTGTGATAAAATAGAATCGAGACATTCTTTTAAATATGCTTCTCTATTGTATACAGCACAAATAAATGAACAAAATGGTTTCATTTTTACTCCTAATAAAATCTTTGTTATTATTACATATAGCCTCATCTTGGATATTTGTAAAAGCTAATAATCTATATGAGAGTGTATAAAAAGTTATTTCTCTTTTTTATACAAAATCGATATATAAAGCTACGTCAGATGTTTTCAAACAATAGCAATTTCTCAGCTCAATGTAGCTTTGATTTTTATGCATTTTTAAGCAACAACTAAATCAACCTAAAATAAAAATATCTAAACCACTTTTTTTAAAGGTTCTTTTTTGTAAAGCGTTTTCAAATATTTCTACATTAGGAAACAAAAATTTATGTATGAATAAATCTTACATATTCATTTTTGCTTGACATTATTCGGTAAAAAAAAATAATGACGCAACATAAAAATCTCATTTTTTTTAAGTGAAAATATAATATGAAAAGGAGAAAAAATTAAATGAGAAAGTTACTTTTTATACTATTTGTTTTTAGTCTGTTAGCTGTCAATTTAAATTCTGCTTGGTTCGATAACATTCTAAGCCGAGTTACTCAGCCAGATGGGACTCCAGTTGAAGTGTTTTTAACAGGTGATGAATACCATAATTGGGCTCACGACGAAGATGGATACACTATAATTCAAGATGATGCCACAGGTTTTTGG
>WRIO01000089.1 GCA_009782695.1 Candidatus Cloacimonadota bacterium | reverse complement strand
ATTCGTCCGAAGGACACCCATAAATTCCCATCCAATTTGGAGGGGTGTCAACTTGTTGACGGGGTGGTTAGACAAATCTTTATCCGTGCGGAGCACACCACATTTCTAGTTTCTAATTTCCTATCTCACATCATATCTCATAAACAATCGCCAGGTCGCCACCCACAGCAACAATATACTCACCACAAACATCGCCAGCACAGAGAATATTTTCATAAATATCTCCTCGAAAAGGGGGTTTGGTTGCTGGTAAACCTTGATATGAGGCATATCAAATGTAAAAGGAGTAGCTGTCTCCACCCTGCTTTGCAGCTCATCCGCTGCTGCGTCCCAGCCGATAGTCTCTACCTGTTCTAGCACTGCATAGATCGAGCCTACTAGATCCTGCTCATTGATAGTGGTGTAATATCGGTAATCCAGAAGCCAGCCCTCCCTGATACCAAGCGAGACCAAATCGCTTTGGATATCGCGTGCGTCTGAGATAAACTTCATATAATCACTGCGAGTGTTTCCTGCTATTTTGTTGCTAATATCAGAAAAAAGGACTACTGGATTAAAGAAAAATATCCAGTTTCGCAAGCTTTCGATACTATTATATTTCCTGCGAATCTCATCGATTGTTTGCTCGACTTCATGCAGCACAGGTGTGTATTCTTCTGTTAGAAACTTTAACCGATTATATAGCGTAGGCGTAGATTCTTCAAACTCTATTATGCCCAAATTGTTGAAATATCCTCCCCAGTTCATCACATACGTGTTTTCGCTTACCGTAGAACCATATTCGTCTAATATTTTTTGCAGGTAATCCCTTTTAAGCGCATTATTTTGTTGCAAAGTAGCTATATCTTTGTCAAAGAGTTTTGCCGAGATTACATTACTCCAGCTGATAGGTAATATTATACTGAAAAGTAGCCATACCAATATACTATACACAAGCGATCGATTCGGATTCGTGCTGCAAAGCGATATCAGTATCCCCACTAAGCTAAAGAAAAACACAAAGAACATCACCAAAAACCAATAGAAAAACACAGAGAGGTAAAAGCTTGCTGTCAAAAGGTTTGTGTAGATAAACATCAAGGCAAACACGCTTAATATATAAGGTATCGTAAAGGTGATCATCACAAATATAAACACGCCAAGTATCTTTTTTAGGATAAAGCTTTGTCTTTTTATGGGGAATGTCATCAAGAGCCGTAATGTCCCAGACTGCTTTTCCCCATTTACACTGTCATAAGATATTAGCAATATAAACAGGGAAAGGAAAAATGTAACTAAAAAGGTAATATCCAGATTGTTACTGCCCGAATAATGCGGGTTATACTCCTCGTTTAGAGTTTTGGACTGTGTAATAGCCATAAAAAACCTGATATCTATCACCCTGTCAAAAGTAAAGCCCCGATTATATATCGAAAACACCAATGGTCTGTGGATAGCTCGCGGATTTAAATGGCTGTAATTTGTCGGGTTTTCCATCAGCTCATCAGACTGCTGAACATCGGTTAGATACTGGTTTATCTGCTTTTGATAGTCAATGGCTCGCACTACAAATATCGACACAAAAAGCAGTAAAAACATAATGACCGTTAGGAATATGCGTCTGCTTTTTAGCAGGTTTTGGATTTCGTGCTTCAAAAAGATTTTTAACATAATAACTCCGTTATTGGGGTTGAGGAACGGCTTCGCCGTTCGTTGAGGAGTGGCTTCGCCACTCGTTGAGGAAAGACTTCGTCTTTCGTTGAATGATGTTGGCGTTAATCATAGACTTGTAATCCCATATTTTTCTTTTTATTTTTAGTAATTTTTACTAACATAAGCTTTAATTTTTGGCAATCTTTTATTATGCTAGTATATTCATTTTCTTTTAAGTATTCTGTTTGGAAAAGTAGCTCAAGCCAATACTCCGTTTCGGTTGATTCTTTCAAGGCTATACTTAATTTGTGTATAAAATCTTTGTCCGACTCTGCTTGTTGTGCCTCTCGAATATTCGCTCCGATACTTGTTCCACTTCGTAATAGCTGCTTTGATAAAACATATTCTTTCCTATTTTCCACAAGATATTTATATAAATTTACTGTTCTAATAGCAAACTGCATACTCATTTCTTCTATCTTGACACTATTCTTTTCAACAACAGTCTATATCCTTTTAATATCAATTCTCAATGAACACCGAAGGTGTTCCTCAATGTTGCGAAGCAACCTCAACAAACAGCTTGCTGTTTCTCAACGAGGCGCAGCCTCCTCAACGAAAAACGAAGTTTTTCCTCAACGAACGCCGAAGGCGTTCCTCAACTAATCTCTCTGTTTTCAATGTATTGCAAGTAGATTTTGTTCAAGTCTTCGTTTGCGAGTTCGTCTTTCGTTTTGAGCATCAGCAGTTTTCCGCCTTTCATTATGCCGACAACATCTGCCATTTCTTTTGCTCGGAACACATCGTGAGTGGACATAAAGATAGTTTTTCCTTCTGTGCGGAGCTTTTCGATGATCATTTGGAAGTCATAAGCAGCTTTTGGGTCAAGTCCACTGAATGGTTCGTCTAGTAGGAACAGTGGCGTGTCTTTAACTAATGCGATAGCTATACCGACCTTTTGGCGCATACCTTTTGAGTATTTGGCGATATTTTTGTGGATAAAGCTGTCTTGTAAGCCGACATCGCGTAGCACCTGTTCTAGCTCTGCTTTTTTCATTTTTTTTCCTGCTATTTCGGCAAAGAATTGCAGGTTTTGGTAACCAGTGAAGTTATCATATAGCATTACATTTTCAGATAGATAAGCTATTTTACTCCGTAGTTTTAGGGGTTCTGCTTTCATAGAAATGTCTTCTATGCTTACATCTCCTGTGCTGGGAGGAATAAATCCACACATTATGTTTATAGTGGTTGATTTTCCTGCTCCATTTGCACCGAGCAAGGCAAATATCTGCCCTCCGCTGATTTCTAAATTCAAGTTGTCTAGGGCAAGGTTTCCGTCCTCGTAGGTCTTGCTTAATTCCGTAATTTTTAGCATAAAAGCCTCCTCAATTTTATTTTTTTGCCATAAAATAATTAAATCTCTTTTTTGTCAAGGACAATCGTCTTGGGGTAGAAAAATTTCTAATAAAATAAAGAGAAAGAGGTGTCTAATAGTTTATTTTGGTGACCTTTATAGACTCTCTTGTAGCTTTTTATCTATCATTTCTATCACAGTGTCAAAATCACTATGTAGGTGGATACTATTGTGTATATCATTTATAAATTGCAATGTGTTTTTCTTCCATTGCTGTTTTTGGAGCATATCTATGATGGAGAATATCGCTTCGTCGTTTAGTGTTTCGCATTCTGCTTTTATTTTTTGGAGTTCGGCTATCAGCAGATTTGTGTCCTCTTCTATAGGTTCTATGGTATCATCTTCGTTTACTGTTTTTGATATATCAGATATGATATTTTCTAAATCCCTGATAAACTCGTCTACATGGTTACTTAGAAAGTCGGTGTTTTCTTTTAAGCCGGCTTCCTCCAAATCACTTGCTTTTTGGGAAATCTCTTTTTGACCTATGATAGCCAATGCTGATTTCATGCCGTGGATAGTAATAGTGAAAAGTTTTAGATTGTCTTTTTCTATGGTTTCTTTCAAGGTAATCAATGAAGCCTTTGCATCGGACAAAAATGCTTGAACCATTTCTGGATCTAGTTCAAAATTGCTACCTTCCGAGCTGTCACTAGACTTTGTCCTTCCGGCTTCTGCCTTTTGCAATGTATCTTCATTTTGCTTGTTCCTAATCCATATCATCAGGTTATTGTCAAGGCTAACCACATCTATCGGCTTTGAGATAAAGGCATCGAACCCATTTTGCATAAATATATCAGCTTGACCTATCACAGCATTTGCAGTCAGGGCTATGATCGGTTTTTTGTAGCCGAGCTCACGTATAATCTTTGTGGCTTCTATGCCGTCCATTTCTGGCATCATGTGGTCCATCAATATCAGGTCGTAGATATTTCCGCTGGCTATTTTATCGACAGCTGCTATACCACTATCTACAGTCTCGATGGTCATTTTGTAGGGTGCTAGCAAACCTTTTGCCACATAGAGATTAGTGGTAATATCGTCGACAACTAAGACCTTGGCATAAGGCATAGGAACTCTTTGCACCTTTGCCTTTTTGTTCATAGAAGTATCACGGAATTGGAAATCTTCGATGTGTTTTGCTAGTTCGGTGCCGATGACCTGATTTTTGCTAATCTTTTGGGGTAACTTTATCACCACATTTGTGCCCACACCGGGTTGGCTTTCGACTTCTATGGTGCCATTCATCAGCCTAATCAATTGATTTGTGATAAACAAGCCAAGTCCAGTGCCTTCTATGGTTTTGGTGATGTTACTTGCAAACCGTGAATAAGGGTCAAACAGCCTGTTTAGTTGCTCTTCTGTCATTCCTAAACCTGTGTCTTTGGTGCCAAAGACTAGTATCATATCATCAGGATCCTTACCCGGTTCAGCGGTGATAGATAGTGTGACAAAGCCTTTTTCTGTGTATTTTAATGCATTTGAAAGGATATTGTTTAGTATTTGCTTTATCCTTATCTCGTCCCCTATTAAGTGAGAGGGCAGGTTTTCGTCTACTTTTAAGGTAAATTGTATAGGTTTCCCTTGTATACGGAATATATTCAGCTGTGCAGTGCTATAAATCATCATATCTATGGGGTATTCAGAGCAGAACAAATCCATTTTACCTGCTTCTATTTTAGATAGATCGAGGATATCATTTATGATACCGAGTAATAGCTGACATGAGTTGTGTATTCGCTCGAGTTTATCTATAGTATCGTGCGACAAGCTTTCGTTTAACATCAGTATTTCAGTGACTCCCATGATAGAGTTCATCGGAGTGCGTATCTCATGGCTCATATTGGCAAGGAACGTGGTTTTAGCTATGTTTGCCTGTTCCGCTTTGATACGTGCGTCTTCTATTTCGGACACATCGTGTGTGATGATGATATAGCCTATCTTATTGCTTTTTTCATCTAGTAAATAGTTAGCTTGTCCCTTGTAATACCTATTCGCCCCTGCTATATAAATGATGTCTGACTCTCTGCCTTCTGCAAGTGCAAGGATAGGATCATATTTACTATTTTGGGGATAGATACTTACGCTATGATAAGACTTTCCGTCTGTGTCGGAGGACGATATGTTCCAAATAAGCAAAGAGTCATCGCTAGCATATAGTATCTTAAATTCCAGGTCTATGATGGTTACAAACCCACTTTGGCTGTTCACAATACTATCAGCCATTTCATCGAAAGAATTTGCCAAGATACCAAATTCGTCACTGGTGTTTGTTCTGAGTCGGAATCTGCGGCAACCAGAGCGGAATATCGAAAACCCAGTTATGAGTATATCTATATTGTCTGTGATATAGGTCGATATAGCTATGGTCATCAGTATCAGAAGCACTATCATCACCAAAAATGTAAAACCTAAAAATATCGTGATCCAAAACATACTATTACTGATAGTTTCTGTCAGATGTTGCTCCATATCTCTGGCTGGTTCTGTAAAATCATCGATACCTGCACCCAGGGTCACAAAGGCAAAGCCTCGCTTCGAGTTGTTCTGTTTTGTTGGGTGGTATTTGCCGGTATAATATTGGATAGCTCCTGCTGTGATAGGTTTG
>WRIO01000088.1 GCA_009782695.1 Candidatus Cloacimonadota bacterium | reverse complement strand
AATTATAAATTATAAATTATAAATTATAAATAGGCGGGTGTCCTGCGGACGGACTAAAAAAATTATAAATAATAAATAAGGTTGAGATAAACACATCTTCCACATTCTGCGAAGAAGACACATCATCCACATCGTTTTCGTGGTGCACCACATTTCTAATTTCTAATTTCTAATTTACAAAGATTCTGCTTGACAGAAATAGCCCTCAAAAAAAAGATGGCAACAAAATATGGAATGGTGGTCAGAAAGATGATAATAGCAATCGATGGACCTGCTGCTTCGGGCAAGAGTACAGCGGCGAAGCAGATAGCTCAGCACCTAAATATGCTCTACATAGACACAGGAGCAATGTATCGTGGGGTCGCTTTAAATGCCTTCGAACAGAATGTAGCCTTTGACAATCTATTGGCTATGGGTATTTTGCTGGAGAATATCAAGCTGGACTTCAAGACAGCCGATGGTGTAGAACAGATCTATCTAAATGGCAAGAACGTAACGACAAAAATCCGAAGTCAGGAGATCACAAAGCTTTCTTCTGAGATAGCCACTATCAAGATAGTTCGTGCCAAGATGGTAGAGCTGCAGCGGACACTCTCAAAGAACCATCACGATGTGATATTAGAGGGTCGTGATATAGGGACGGTAGTGTTTCCAAATGCTGATGTGAAGTTTTTTCTCGTAGCTTCTATCGAGGAGCGGGCGAAAAGGCGTTTAGTAGAGCTGGTTAAGAAGGGCGTCACCACCGATTTTGAGCAGGTAAAAAGCGATCTTTTATGGCGTGATAAAAACGACAGCATGCGAGTGGAATCCCCGCTTTTGAAAGCAGAAGATGCTGTAGAGATAGACACTACGCACCTGACACTCGACGCTCAAGTAAAAAAAATGATGAAGATTATACAGAAAAAAACATTTAGTTCTAGGTAAAATGAAGATAATTTATAAGTTCTGCAAAGAATCGGCAAGGCTGATATGGAAAACCTTTTTCGGTTACGAGATAATCAACCAAGAAAGGCTTTTCGGGGCGAAAGGGATACTTTTAGCTGCGAATCATGTCTCATGGTTTGATCCACCTATTTTGGGTGCAGTGATACCTTTTGAGATAGCTTTTTTAGCCAAGGCAGAACTGTTTAAAAACAAGGCTTTTGGGCTGCTCCTTCAGCAGCTAAATGTGATCCCTATCGTCCGGAAATCGACCGATATCAAGGCGATAAATAGGGTGCTACAAGTGCTGGAGTCGGGCAAATCTATTTTGCTCTTTCCGCAGGGAACACGCTCCGGTAAAGGGATAAAGCCGGGTGTGGGGATGTTTGCCATAAAAACTCGCAAGGATATTTTACCGATATATGTGGAAAATTCTACCAGCTTAAAATCGTGTTTTTTGAGCAGAAAAAGAAAAATAAAAATCTACGTAGGTGAGCGTATCACCACCGATGTTTTTGGAGAATGGGAGCAAAAAAAGGATAGCTATCAAAGGTTGGCAGACTATACTTTCGAGAAGATAATGGAGCTAAAAAAGTGAATATCCGATTAGCAAAGAACTCAGGCTTTTGCTTTGGCGTAAAAAGAGCGATAAAGCTCGCCGAAGAGACAGCTCAAAACTATGGGCAAGCTATCACTATAGGACCTATCATCCACAATCCACAGATGGTGCAACAGCTCGCAAATGTAGGCATCAAAGCTATAGACGATATAGATTCCATACTGCAAGGTCCTGTCATTATTCGGTCGCACGGTATCCCACAAGAAAGCTTGCAAAAGCTGATAGAAAAACAGTTTCAGATCATAGATGCCACTTGCCCCGATGTAGCGAAAGCGCACAAATTTGCAAAGCTCGCAGACAAAGAAAACTACAAGATTTTTATAGTTGGAGACCCGTGGCACCCCGAAATAGTAGCGCTGAAGTCTTATATAAAATCCGAAGCGGTTATCTGGCGGGATGGCGAGCAGCTACCCGACAAGTTTTATGGGAAAGCGGCTATCATCTGCCAAACCACGCAGAATAGCCATAGTTTAGAAAAATTAACAGGCTATCTTTTACCCAAATGCAAAGAATTGAGGATTTTTAACACAATCTGTAACACGACCCATGTCCGTCAGGAAGCCAGCTTAGATCTAGCAAAGGTAAGCGATATCATGATAGTAATAGGGGGGAAAAATAGTGCAAACACCCTGATGCTCACTAAATTATGCTCCGAATATACGACTACAAAACACATCGAGACTGTCGATGAGATAGATTATAACTGGTTTTATACCGAAAAAGATAAAAAGATAGAAAATATTGGCATCACCGCAGGTGCTTCTACACCAGACGGCATCATAGCTGATATTTACAATAAGATAAAGGTAACCGTAGGTGAAGCAGATTCACTGGTGAAGACCATCAATGATATCCCCGGTTACAAGGAGGAACCCCATGAGTTTCGAGACTCAAAAAGAAAACAATGACACTATGGTGTCCGACCCACAGGTCGTCAATCCCACTTCGACGAACCACACCCCAAAAGTAGATGCAGATGAAGAGTTTAATCTCGATATGATCATGCAGACTATGGCAGATGTATCATCTGGCCAGATAGTCGATGGCACAGTAGTCAGCGTCTCTGAAAAGGATGTATTAGTCGATATTGGATGTAAATCAGAATCCGCTATACCTATCGAGGAATTTGAGCCGGAAAGCATACCCGTAAAAGGCGATGTAATCAAGGTCTTTGTAGTTTCTCAAAAGAGTAAAGACGGCAAGACATATCTGTCGAAGAAAAAAGCTGATATATATTCAAATGTAAAAAAACTAAAGGAGGCTTATACAAACAATGAAGTGATTACCGGCAAAGTCATTCGCAAAGTTAATGGTGGTTTGATAGTCGAAGTGATGGGTGTGGAAGTGTTTCTACCCGGTTCCCAGTTAGATGTAAAACTACAAGTAAACTATGATCAATTTTTAAACAAAGAAATCCCTCTCAAAGTCATAAAATTAGATGAACATAGAAACAGTATAATGGTCTCCCGCAAAGTGGTGATGGAAGAAGATAGCACCTCGCGAAAAGAACGCTTGATGGAGTTTGTAAAGGTCGGCGCTGAGCTAGACGGCGAAGTGAAGACGCTCACCGAATACGGCGCCTTCGTCGATATCGGTGGTATAGACGGACTATTACATATCACAGATATGTCTTACAAAAAGATAAAGCACCCACGCGAACTACTAAAGGTTGGCGACAAAATAAAAGTAAAAGTGATCAATTTCGATGTCGACAATATGAAAATCTCTTTGGGTATAAAGCAGCTGGTCCCACATCCTTGGGAAAATGTCGTCACAAAATACCCCGAAGGTGTGAAGGTAACAGGAAAAGTGATAAATATCAAGGTTTTCGGCATATTCGTTGAGCTAGAACCCGGCGTGGAAGGACTCATCCATTTATCCGAAATCTCTTGGACCAAAAAAATGGTCGATCCCTCTACCATGTATAAAGTTGGAGATTCTATCAGTGCTATCGTCCTTTCTGTGTCGAAAGAAGACCAAAAAATCTCACTCGGGCTAAAACAAATGACCCCAAACCCTTGGATAGACATAGAAAAGCACTACCCTATCGGCGCTGTAATGACCAAAAAAATTACCAAAATTTTTAGCTATGGAGTATTTGTAGATATAGACAACGATATTTCAGGTCTGGTCCATATCTCAGACATAAACTGGATGGCAAAGGTAGCACACCCACGAGACCTCTACACCGAAGGACAAGAAATCGAATGCGTCATATTGGAAATAGACAAAATCGGCAGGAGAATAAACCTCGGAATCAAACAACTCACGGACGACCCGTGGGATAAAATCTGCGAAGTATTACACATAAACGCAGAAGTAGTTGGAACTGTCAAAAAGTGTATGCCAAAAGGTATCGTGGTAGATATTCCCTTTGAAGACATCGTTGTAGAAGGATTTGTCCCCATCTCACATCTGGCTATACCGGCTATCGAAAAGACCTCAGACTTCTTCTCTATCGGTGAAAAATTAAATATGAAGATCATAGAAATTGAAGACGATAGAAGGAAAATAATCCTCTCTATAAAGGCTTGGTTCTACTCCCGCGATATTCAGATGATGAAAGAGTTCCAAAAAAATCACCTCCAAAAAGCTAACAGCGAAAAGGAAGATGAGATCCCGAACGACAAAAAACAAGCCAAATCACGCCGTAGAAGAGGCAGAAGAAACAAACACTCTGATGAGGACACTACCGATATCGCACCTGAAGACACCACCACTCCTATGGAAAATGTCCCTGCGGAAGCTGCACCCCAAACCGAAGCTGAACATAGCATAGCTCCAGCTCCTATGATAGAAAATATCACCCAAAATGAACCTGCTCCTGAAGTCCAAGAAACACCAGCTGAAGTGGAAAAACCTAAAAAGACCACTAAAAAGGCAGCTACTACCGATTCAGAGGAAGAAAAGCCTAAAAAGACCACTAAAAAAGCAGCTACTACCGAAGGAGAGGAAAAACCAAAGAAAACTACCAAAAAAGCTGCTACAGCCGATTCGGGAGAGGAAAAACCAAAGAAAACTACTAAAAAAGCTGCTGCTACAGAAGGAGAGGAAAAACCTAAAAGAACTACAAAAAAAGCTACTAAATCCGAAGGCGAGGAAAAGCCCGCTGATGTTGCAACCGATACAGAAAACGCCCCTGCTGTAGCCACAGAAGAAGATAAAAAAGACTAAAAAATAAAAGCAAGACGAAAAACACTCCTGCCTCACGGCGGAGTGTTTTTTTTTGTCCTATCGTAGGGAAGGGAACAGGGGAAATAAAAATTAGAAATTAGAAATTAGAAATGGGGTGTCCTGCGGACGGGTATATAGCACTTCGTGCAGTTGAGGAGCTTCGCTCGTTGAAAGCTGAGATAAACACATCCTTCCGCCTTCTGCGAAGCAGACACATGTCCCACTTCGTTTGGGCGTAGGGACGGCAAGAATAAAAAAGTATTTGTAATATATTTCATCAGATAGTGTTTTATATGATAGCATATACAGATATTTTGTTTTATGGAGGCATAATGGAATTTAAAGGGACTATGAGAATAGAGAAAGGCGAAGTCGGTTATTGCTCGGTTTGCCTTGAAAATAACGTAGCTTCACAAGGAAAAACTATAGAGGAAGCGATAGCTAATTTAAAAGAAGCAATAGCCTTGTATTATGAAGATGGTGACAATGCAGAGGAGCTGGAATTTATACAAAAGCATGAGTTCTTTATCTCTCGATTTGATATGACGTTATAATGCCTCACTACCCTGTATTAAAACCCAGAGAAATTATCTCAGCTCTGAGTAAAAAAGGTTATAAGTTCAAAAGGCAGAGAGGTAGCCACGCCATCTATTCCGATGGTCATCACAATGTAACGATACCAATGCACGATACAGTAGATACTTTTACCTTAAAGAGCATTTTACAAACGGTAGAAATAGAATTAGACGAATTTTTGAAACTTTTATAAAATATAGCGGTGTACTTCGTGCAGTTGAGGCACACAAGCTTGTCGTTGAAAGCTGAGATAAACAGATCCTTCCGCCTTCTGCGAAGCAGACACATGTCCCACATCGTTTGGGCGGTGTTCGCTTCGCAGGGCATCTTTCCCTACCCAATCATTTTTTTCTAAAAACTTCTTGACAGA
>WRIO01000087.1 GCA_009782695.1 Candidatus Cloacimonadota bacterium | reverse complement strand
CCAAAAAGGAGAGAGCGGGTAATAAAGTGTTCTTGTGACGTTCGTGAATGAACTTTTCTCATTGAGGTTGTTCACACTAATTTGTAATTTGTACTTTTGGGTATTCATAAGAATCCCTCCTCTTTTATTTATTTTGCTATATATTCTGTTTTGAGATATATAAGTTTCATTCTCTTATTCCATCAAGAGGCCTTCGGACACCCCACGAGACCAATTTATTTTATGGGGTATTTATTGTCAAGGATTTTCTAGTTGTTTTTCTATTCCTCATATCGAAGGGACGGCAACCCTTTGCCTTCCGCATACTTCCGTGCGTAGCATACAATATCAGCTCCATAGGTGCGTAATGTTGGTAGAAAAACGAACCTCCACCACAAAGCTTCGTCAATCAAAACAGCGGAGCTGTTTTGATTGGCGAGGGAGAAACATTATAGAGTATTACATTTCTACCAACATATCGCACCTAACGGCGCTAGAATGTGTGCTTCGCACGGATATAAATTTTTTAACCACCCTGTCAACAAGTTGCCACCCCTCCAAATTGTAGGGGAATTATTTGTGTTCTACGCACGGATGTATAAAGTATAGGTTCTTCCACATTCGACTACGCTCAGTGTCAGATTGACTAAGGCTACCTTCCCTACGGACCGAGTAGTAAAGGAAAGATATATAGCAATTTCGAATCCTTATATATCAAAAAAAATACAAAATAATAAAAAATATTTCATAAATAACTTTTCGAACATTTCTATAAAAATCAATTTGTAACTTACTATAAATAGTGGCGTTATAGCAAGGAACGAACAAGTTCCATCGGAGCATGTCAGACATCCTCCGATGGCACTTGCTTTTTCATAGGTTAATTCCATATTTTATAAGCAGTTGTAAAAATAAGGATGTCCGAAGTTGCATAAACCTTTGGTGGAGTTTGTTTTAGTGTGATTTTTATACTGATCTTGTAGCGGAGAGCCTCCGGCTCTCCACTGCATGTTATCGTAGGGAAGGGAACCCTTTGCCTTCCGCAAGGATATAGAAAACTGGATTCTTCTCTTCGCTCTGTAGGACGGAATATTCCTTCCCTACGATTTGGATGAAAAACCGAATTTTCCCAAAATACTATACAATCAGCCTAAAAAAAATAAAGTTCTTGACAAAAAAAGAGCTTTTAAAATAATGGCACTGCGTTAATATGTAAAAATATGTTTTAAATAAGATAAGGAGAAATAATGCCAGTTCCAAAGAGAAGACAATCAAAATCTCGCAGAGATTTAAGAAGGACCCAGGACGCATTAGCAGTCCCCACATGGACTACTTGCGGTCAATGTGGAGAAGCTTGTCGCCCCCATCATATTTGTGAAAAATGTGGCTTTTATAAAGGCAAGAAGATAGTAGAGTCAAAGAAAGTTTGATGAAAATCGGATTGGATGCTTTTGGCAGTGACAATGCCCCTTTTCCAGAGGTGGAAGGCAGTGTAATGGCTATCAAGGAAAACATTTGCGAGACTATCTATTTAGTCGGCAATTCCGAAGTTCTGACCAAAGAATTGAGCAAATTTGTTTATCCGAAGGAAAGGATAGTCATTATCCACGCCGATGAGGTGATCACTATGGATGACAATGCCTCAAATGCCGCTCGCACAAAGCAAAATTCCTCTATGGTAAAGACTTTACAGCTGCACAAAGAAGGCAGCGTAGATGCTGCCTTGTCTATGGGAAATACAGGTGCAGTGATGGCGGCGAGCCTACTGACGCTCGGCAGAGTAAAAAATTTACACCGCCCAGCGATAGCTGTCACCCTTCCCACAGTCGAGGGGCATGCTATCGTCTTGGATGTCGGAGCAAATGCTGATTGCAAGCCAGAGTATCTCGACCATTTTGCTATCATGGGTTATTTATATGCGAGATTTCTTTTTAATGTAGAGAACCCTCGTGTAGCTTTACTAAACATAGGTGAAGAGAGCAAGAAAGGAAATGAATTGACCAAAAAAGCTTATACCCTGCTCGAAGGGAATAAATCTATCAATTTTATCGGAAATATAGAAGGAAAAGATGTAGTGCAAGGAGCAGCCGAAGTCGTGATTTGTGACGGTTTCGTGGGTAATGTTCTGCTCAAAACTGTCGAAGGCGTAGCTTATGCTATGTTTACCATGATCAAAGAGCAGGTAAAAAAAGATTGGATAGCTAAGGTAGGTGCTATGCTTTCTTTCCCTGTGTTTCGTTTTATAAAGAAAAAGATGGACCATTCCGAATACGGTGGTGCACTGCTCGTGGGATTAAACGGTGTATCTGTGGTCGGGCATGGTCGTTCAAACGCCACAGCTATAAAAAATGCTATCAAATTTACGAGCAGGATAGCTAAATCAAACCTACCTCAGCAAATAGAGAAATTTTTTACAGAGAAAGTAGTTTCATGAAATATAGAGCAATGATAGATTCCGTGGGGCACTATGTTCCCAAAAAGATAGTGAACAATTTTGATTTAGAGAAGAAAACAGACACCAATGACGAGTGGATAAAGACCCGCACAGGTATGTTTGAAAGGCACTATGTCGATGACACAGAAGCCGCTTCTGATCTAGCTTTTAAAGCCACCGAAAATGCAATATATAGTTCAAACACCACTACTAAACAAGACATAGATATGATCATAGTTGCCACTGTCACCAGTGACCACCCTTTCCCTGCTACCGCCTGTATTTTACAAAAAAGACTCGGGCTAAAAGATATACCTGCTTTCGACATCTGTGCTGGTTGTTCGGGCTTTATTTATGCTCTGGACATAGCTAAACAATATATAGAGAATGGGATAGCAAAGACCATTTTAGTGGTGGGAGTAGAAATCTTGTCACAGCTCATAAACTGGGCAGACAGAGGCACAAATATACTTTTTGGTGACGGTGCAGGAGCTGCTATCATTACCAGAACTCCGAGCAACTGTATATCACACATCATAGATTCAAAGATCACAGCAGACGGCACAGATTGGGAATTGCTACTGCAAGTGGCTGGCGGTTCTCGCATACCAGCTTCACCAGATTCCATTCGTAAAAATGCACATACTATCTATATGGAAGGGAACAAAATATTTAAATTAGCGGTCAGGGCAATGTCTGGCGTAACTGCAGAAGTGCTAAAAAGGAATAATGTTTCCACAAAGGACATAGACTGGGTCGTGCCGCACCAAGCAAACCTACGGATCATTGAGTCCGTAGCAGAAAAGCTAAATATCCCCATGAGCCGAATGATAGTGACTATCGACAAATTCGCTAACACATCGTCTGCTTCGGTCCCTATCACCATATCTGTGGCATTAAAGCAAAATATGATAAAAAGAGGGGATATGGTGGTGCTAACAGCCTTCGGAGCCGGATTGACCTTCGGCACTGTGCTTTTGAGGTATTAAAATATGAGTTTTAAAGATAAAAAAGTCGCTTTTGTTTTTCCCGGACAGGGTTCGCAATACATCGGTATGGGAATAGATTTTTATGAGTCAAGCACTGCTAACCAGCAGATCTTTGGAGATTTTCAAAACCGAACAGGTGTCGATCTGATAGACATCATGAGGTGCGGACCAGAAGAGACACTAAAGGAGACGCGGTTTACCCAGCCTGCTATACTATCCCATAGTGTAATGGCTATGAAGGCTTTCCTAGAAGTTTTCCCGTGTGAACCTGACTTCGTAGCTGGACACTCTTTGGGGGAGTTTACTGCCCTCGTTGCAAATGGAGTGCTAGATTTTGCAGATGCAATGTATCTGGTTCACAAACGCGGCGAATTTATGATAAAAGCAAATGGCGACAAACCCTTTGCAATGGCAGCTCTATTAGGTATAGCCTCTGAAACTGTCAAAGAAATCTGCGCAGAAGTGTCATTACAATCGCTGGTGGTAGCTGCAAACTACAACACCCAGATGCAGACAGTGATTTCTGGCACAAAAGAAGGGGTGGACAGAGCAGGAGCTATTGCCAAAGAAAAAGGGGCAAAGCGCGTGATTCCGTTGGTCGTGGGAGGACCTTTTCACAGCCCTCTCATCTCAGACGCAGCTGTCTGGCTAAAAGAGATTATGCACACTTTAAGCTTTCAGGATGCAAAGTGTCCTGTGATATCAAATATCGATGCTCTGCCCGAATCAAAAGCTGAGCAGATAGTTAAAAATTTAGAAAAACAGGTTACATCGCCTGTTCTGTGGATAGACACGATAAAATACCTTGCCTCGTCAGGCGTAAAAATATTTATCGAGTTTGGACCTCAGAAGGTGCTTTCTGGCATGATCAGGCAAATAGCAGATGATGTAACTATATTAAACATAGATAAAAACGATGATATAAAACAGGTTATATCAGTAATGGAGGAACTATGAGAAGATTGGAGAATAAGGTAGCTGTCATCACAGGTGCTGCTCGTGGTATCGGTTTAGCAATAGCGGAAAAGTTTGCCGAAGAAGGTGCCACAGTAATCATCACTGATATGAATCAAAGCTATATAGACGAATCTGTCCAAGAGCTAAAAAACAAGAAATACGATGTGGCAGGCATCTGTATGAATGTGACGGACTCACAAAATGTGGAAGAATGCTTCAAAGAAATTACCGATATTTGGGGCAAAATAGATATACTGGTAAACAATGCAGGTATCACCAGAGACAACCTACTAATGCGTATGAAAGACGAGGACTGGGACGCTGTGATTCACACAAACCTAAAAGGCACCTTTACCACCACTAAATCCGCTACCAGAATCATGCTCAACCAAAAATCTGGCTCTATCATAAATATCGCTTCGGTGATAGGAGTGATAGGCAATGCAGGTCAAGCAAACTATGCCGCTTCAAAAGGTGGTATCATAGCACTCACCAAATCTACAGCAAAAGAGCTCGGCTCTCGGAACATAAGGTGCAATGCTGTGGCTCCTGGATATATAGAAACAGCTATGACAGCTACACTAGAAGAAAGTATTCGGGAGGAATATGCAAAATCTATACCGCTTAAAAGAATGGGACAACCCATCGATGTAGCAAATTTATGTCTTTTCCTTGCTTCTGACGAAGCAAGCTATATCACCGGCCAGACACTAATGGTGGACGGCGGGTTAGTCATGTAAAAAAACACAAAAATACACGGAGGATAATATAATGGATATTACCACAAAAGTAAAAGAACTTATTAAAGAAAAACTAAATGTTGACGAAAACGAAATAGTGCCAGCTGCTCGATTTATCGAAGACCTCGGCGCTGATTCGTTGGACACCGTAGAGCTGATAATGAAATTTGAAGAAGAATTCGATATGGAAATACCGGAAACTGAAGCAGATAAACTGCGCACAGTTCAAGAAGCTATCGATTATATCGAAAAAAATCTGAAGTAAATAAGAAATCTGAATAAAAAAGGCAATGCGAAAGCATTGCCTTTTTGCTTTGAAAAGCTGTTTTTGCCTTCCCTACTTCATCAACATCATTCTCTTGACTGATGTATTATCTTCTGTTTTTAGCCTGTAAAAATACACACCACTGCTGACTGCAACTCCGCTATCGTCTAAGCCATTCCAGGAAACTTGGTGTGAACCCTCTTTTTTATACTCATTTACCAGAGATTTTACCTTTTGTCCCTTTATGTTGTAGATATCTAAACAGACAAAACTGCCTGATTTCAAATAATACTTTATAGTCGTGTTGGGGTTGAAGGGGTTTGGGTAGGCA
>WRIO01000086.1 GCA_009782695.1 Candidatus Cloacimonadota bacterium | reverse complement strand
TTCTTCGCAGAATGTGGAAGATGTGTTTATCTCAACCTTATTTATAATTTATAATTTTTTTAGTCCGTCCGCAGGACACCCGCCTATTTATAATTTATAATTTATAATTTATAATTTGTTTTAAGTCTGCTTCGCAGATGTAAAAGATATGTTCATCTCAACTCTTAACGACGCGCAGCATCCTCAACTGCACGAAGTGCTTTCAACGACAAACGAAGTTTGTCCTCAACGAGCGAAGCTCCTCAACGCACGCTTGCGTGCCTCAACAGCACGAAGTGCACCTTATTTCTAATTTCTAATTTACCGCAGCCCCTCTGTCGCTTTTTTGTTACATATATATAGGTATATGACATAAAAAAATGTCAAAAAAGGAAAAATTTGTCATAAAAAATATACACTTAGCGTTTTTTTTAGCTCTAAATTGTCTTAAAAAAAGGATAACAATATTTTAACAATATTTTTATTTATATATAAAATAAGAAAATATGAGGTCAAAATATAGTGTGTCCCCCTATTTGGCACAAATATTGCTAGTAACAATATACAGTATAATATTCGGTAATATGAAATATTTGATGTAAACATTGTAAAACAGGGGGTTCTGAAATGGGAACACAACAAATTTTAATGATAGTGTTGTCGGTGATAGTGGTCGGAGCTGCGGTAGCAGTTGGTATACAGATGTTTGACAACCAGTCGAAGAATCAGACCAAAGCGGCTGTCACTGCTGATTTGATCCAGTTCGGGGTAGCTGCCCAAGCTTATTGGCGCACTCCTTCTTTGATGGGTGGAGCGAATAATGAATTTAACCCTAGCACTGATCTAGCACAAATGATGTCCTTTATAAATGGCGGTGTCCCTGCCTCGGATATATCTACACCAAATGGCACTTATACCTTTACTCCAAACGTAAACGGAGTCGATATATTCCTCGACCCTATCCCTGCTATAGCTGGCTGGGTTGGCGTAGCAAGGATTGCCTTTGACGCCCGAACTATAGCACCTTTTGAAAGAGGCGTATGGAGTTTTGTGGGACCAAAAGACGGGCAACCGGCTCCACCGAACTACTAAGATAAATTAGAAATAAGGTGCACTTCGTGCTGTTGAGGCACGCAAGCGTGCGTTGAGGAGCTGCGCGTCGTTAAGAGTTGAGATGAACATATCTTTTACATTTTGCGAAGCAGACATATCATCCACATCAATGCTCCCCTTGCTGTCATTCTGAACGAAGTGAAGAATCCAGATATTCCCCTCCAATTTGGAGGGGTGGCAGTAAATAATGACAGGTGACAAAGGACAAATGACAAGTCATTAGTATTTTGTCATTTGTAATTACCAACGAAGTTGGTGGACGGGGTGGTTTGACGATTTTCATCCTGCGAAGCACACCGCATTTCTAATTTCTAATTTCTAATTTCTAATTTAACTTGTAACTACCTTCCGTGAACCTTGTTTTTACATATATGAAGATAGTTTTTTATTTATTATTTATATCATTTATATGCGGGATAGGTTGCCTTGATTTCGTGAAAATAGAGTCCAGCGACCCAAATATTTCAGATTTTTTTGTGATGGAGACAGCTATCACGCAAGAGCTATATTTACAAGTAATGGGCGAGAATCCCTCTTTTCATGTAGGGGAGCGTCTGCCGGTGGAGAATATCAGCTGGTATGAGGCTATCGTTTTTTGCAATCTTTTGAGCCGTGCACATCACCTGACGCCTGTATATACGCTTGCTGGCGATTCTAACGCTTTAAATTGGGGGGCGATCCCTCAGAATAGACGGACAGTTTGGGACGGCCTGAAAGTAGACCCGACCGCAGACGGTTACAGGTTACTTAGCTTAAAGGAGTGGAACTACCTATTCACCAAAATCACCAGCGATTCCTCTTATGTCCTGACAGATTTTGCTTGGGTAAAAAGCAATTCTGAAGGTCGCACCCATCCGGTGGGTGAGAAGGCAGTAGACAGCTTGGGTCTATACGATTTTTTGGGAAATGTCCGGGAGTGGAATTTTGATGACAAGTCGCTACTATTTAGCAGTCATTTAGGCGATGACCCTTCCTCCCCGTATTATTTACCTGATATTTTAGCCTTTGGCACCCTTGTGCGAGCCATTATCCAGCATATACCTGATAAAAATGGGCTATATAATGTCACCAAAAGCCCTTTGGTTGGTCTCCGCATAGCTCGAGACATATAACCACCACCCCGCTGTATCAAATAAATTCGTAATACCCCCCCACTTTTGTGGTTTATACATATATGAAGATAGATATACAAAGCCAAAACGACGAGCGCAATGTTCAGATAGAAAAAGTAGGTGTAAAGAATATAAAATACCCTATTTGTGTAGAAGACAGGACAAACAAAACCCAGCAGACTATAGCCGAAATAGATATTTACGTAGACCTGCCGCACGACCATCGCGGCACGCACATGAGCCGTTTTTTGCAGGTATTAAACAGTTTTCATGGCGAAAATATTATATTTCACCTGCCTGCATTATTACTAGAAGTAAAGAACCAGTTGAACTCGGAAAAGGCGTATATTAACATCAGATTCCCATATTTTGTGCAAAAGACAGCTCCTGTGAGCGGCTTGACTTCTCTACTAGACTATGATTGTGTGTTTCAAGCTAGTTTAGCCTCTGTTTATGAGTTTCAGATGGGGGTCACTGTTCCGCTCACCACCCTTTGCCCTTGCTCGAAGGAGATTAGCAATTATGGCGCTCACAACCAGCGGTCTTATGTAACTATTTTGGTGCGATACAGCGATTTTATCTGGTTAGAAGAGCTGATAGAAATCGCCGAATCGAAGGCAAGCTGTGAGATATATCCTCTGCTAAAGCGACCCGATGAGAAATACGTAACAGAGAAGGCTTTTGACCACCCTGCCTTTGCCGAAGATATAGTGCGCGATATCACTCTGGTTCTGCGGGAAGACCCTCGTATCAAGTGGTTCTCTGTGGAGAGCGAAAATATCGAGAGCATACACAATCACAATGCCTATGCTCGCATAGAGGAGCAGAAAAGTTGAACAACGCAAACGCCAAAGATTTTATCTCCCATTTTTTCTTAAAAAACAAGCTAAAAGTCATCACCGCCTATGACAGCTCCTCGCATTTAGTTAGCTTGCAATTATTTATCCGCGTAGGTTCTGCTTTCGAGGCGGAAAAGGAAGCCGGATACAGCCATTTGACCGAACACCTCGTGTTTAAAAGCACTCAAAACTATCCCCAAAATAGCCTGATGGAGAAGGCAGCGCTTTTTGGAACCACTCTAAATGCATACACCGAGTATGAATCCACCTGCTACTATATCACCTTGCCAGCGGAATATATCGATGAAGGCTTGGAAATGCTGTCGGAAATAGCCTTCTTTGCCAATTTTAGTGACAGTGATTTTCACACAGAAAAGGGAGTGGTGATAGAGGAGCTAAAGCAGATAGAAAACGACCCTGAGGACTCCTTTATAGAAAATATACCCGCCTTGGTGATGTCAGGCAGCCCGTATAACAAGCTGATTATAGGGAATCTGGCAAATCTAAAAAAGGCTACACCCGACGAGCTGCGCGCCTTTTATCAGAAGTATTACACCCCAGAAAATATGTTTTTGGTCATATCAGGTCTATATGAGCCAGAGAGCATAGCAGAGAGGGTTAGCAGGCTGTTTGACCCTGCCTTTTCTCCCGGATATCCAGCTCTCCCCAAAAGAAAAAAAGTCGTCACGACATACAAAAATAAAGGCAGTGCTCCTCTATTTTACAGCAAAAATATCTCCACAGATTTGCTAGCCTTTGTGCTACCAGAGCTACCAGACACACACCCGCAATCTACAGCACTGGCGGTGGTCATAAAGGCTTTTGCCATGGGACACAATTCTCAGCTTTACAAAAGGCTTTTTATAGAAGAAAAGCTAGCTAGCCAGATCAAGGTGCACTCTATATCCGGTATCTACAGCGGGGTAACTATCATCATGGTCCACCCTTATGCTGGCGCCGATAAACAAGAGATAGTGAAGGTTTTTTGTTCAGAATTTGCTGCTCTGCAAGTAAACGGGATCAGCGCCGAGGTGCTGTATCAGACGCAACAAGAGCTCCTGATTTATTCCGAATACACCTATGAATTTATGGAGACATTAGCCCAAAACATAGGTAGTGAGGAGGTTTTGGGCGATTATCAGCGATTTTATAGCTATGCAGATGATATCAAAAGTATCACCAAAAGCGATATCACAGCCCTCATAAAAGAGCATTACCACTTCGCAAACCTGACCATCATCTCTGCGGGAAAGAAGCCCGTTTCTTTGAACCTCGATTATGATGCCTTCTGCTCTAGTGTTACCCCTGCGATAGACGAAAGCAAAGACGAAAAGCCCTCTCCAAAACCTGCATACCAGAGGCAGAAAGTGGTCTTGCCTGTCACAGGAAAGGAGCTAACTCTCTGGCAGAAGACCTATGAAAACGGTTTTACTGTGCTAGTAAAAAAGGTAAAAGACAAGTCTATCTGCGGTGTGTCGCTTTCTCTCAAAGTCTCGCAGCTCGACGAAAATAAGGATATTTTAGGGACAAATCAGGTCACTTCGTCTATGCTACTATATGGCAACTTCCGCCGCGATTACCAGCAATGCCTGCAATTCTGCGCTTTCCACGGCATACCTTTTAGTGTGTCAAACAGCAAAGAGACTACCAAAATTCGCCTGAAATGCTTTTTACCAGACCTTTATTTAGCCCTGGAATATATGAGCGATGTGCTTTACTCCCCCGAATTTCCGAAGCCGCATTTTAAGAACATAAAAAAGGCTTTTTTAAACAATATCTCGAAAATAAAAGACTATCCGCAAAGCGAAGCAGGACATCTATTCCGAAAGCTGATATTCGGTGAACATAGCAATCTGGTGTCCAAAAATGGCTCTCGAAAAGCCCTAAATAAGCTGAGCTGGGCAGATATGCTCAGCTGGTATGCGAAAAAGCTGTCTGTTGCTCCCGCCACCCTCTGTATAGTGGGAGATATAGACATCGACGAGACCTTAACCAAAGTGATGAACCTCTTTGTGCGAAAGCACAAAACTCCCCCAACCTACCTAAAACCTATCATAGCCGACCCTTTTGTCCCTCAATCGCCCAAAACAGCAGTCCGCAAGAGAGACCTAAACCAATCTATCATCAATCTGGGAGGCTACTGCATGACCTCCGCTGATAGACACCGCGCTACCGCTATGAATGTGCTTTCGCAGATCATCGGGGGAGACATAAACTCCCGCATGTTTACTGCCCTGCGAGAAGAACACGGCATAGCCTATTCGGCAGATTTTGACTTCGATGTCTTGCACGATCTGGGGTATTACCACTACTCCGCTATCGTAGATAAAAAGGCAGAAAAAAAGGCTATCGAACTCATCCATAACATCCAAAATGACCTAAAAAAATACGGCGCCCTGCCGCACGAATTGAAAGCCGCTAAAGCATACCTGATAGGTCAACGCAAGATAGACGAAGAAAGCACCCTCACCCAAGCACAGATACTATCTACCCTACTGGCTTTAGGCTATGATCATGACTACTACCTCAGCCGAGAGGAGAGAATCAATAAGGTCACAAATGACGATATTATAGAAATCATGAACCTCTATTTCGACCAAAATCAACAGTTCCTACACACTTTACATTAAATTATAAATTATAAATTATAAATTATAAATAGGCGGGTGTCCTGCGGACGGACTAAAAAAA
>WRIO01000085.1 GCA_009782695.1 Candidatus Cloacimonadota bacterium | reverse complement strand
AGTTTTTCTGTCATTTTATCCTCGTATTCGGCTACATTTTTGATATTAGAAGGGTCAACGCTGTGCCAGCTCATATCGAGCATGCCGAAGTTAAGCTGGCGTATATTAAACATACCTTTATTGTAGTTTTGTGAGGCTTTGACCTTTGTCAATAGCTCTTTGGGTAGCACTTCACCAGTTTTATGGTGGAAGGCAAAGAGAGCAAGTGTCTCTTCTTCCAAGACCCAGTTTTCCATAATCTGCGAGGGCAATTCCACAAAATCCCAGTAAACATTGGGGCTAGCAAGTGCAGTGTAAGTGCAATTTGAAAGCAGTCCATGCAAAGCGTGTCCGAACTCATGGAACAGGGTTTCTACCTCGCTCAATGAGAGCAGAGAAGGAGTAGTTTCGGTCGAAGGAGTGAAGTTACCGACTATCATTATGTGCGGTCTTTCTATCTTACCTTTTCGCATTCCTTGTGTTTGCATAGCGTTCATCCACGCTCCACCGTTCTTTGTTTCACGAGGGAACAGGTCGACATAAAGCAAGCCTAAATAACTCTTGTCTATATCGAATACCTCAAATACTTCTACATTCGGATGATAAACAGGGTATTCTGTGCTTTTTTCAAACTTTAAGCCGTAGAGGTTTTCTGCGACTTTAAAGATACCTTGCACGCAGTTTTCGACCTTGAAATAGGGGCGTAATTCGTCTGAATCAAAGCCAAACTTTTCTTTTTTTAGCTTTTCAGAATAATACGCACTGTCCCAAGTTTGCAGCTCATCGATGTTGTCTATCTTTTTGGCATAAGCCTTTACTTCCTCGACCTCTTTTTTTGCTACAGGCATAGCGATTTTATAAATCCTTTCCAAAAACTGTTCCACTGTTTCAGGATTTTCAGCCATTCTCTCTTCCAAAACATAGTGAGCGTGTGTCTTGTATCCGAGCAGGTTAGCTCTTTTGTAGCGGAGATTAACCTCTTTCAAAAGAGTTTCTTGGTTATCAAAACTATCATTAAAAGCCCTAGTGGCATAAGCTGTCGAAATCTTTTTGCGTAGGTCTCGGTTTTTTAGATAAGTCATAGCAGGGACATAGCTCGGGGCTTGTAGGTTAAACAACCAGCCTTCAGAGTGACCCTTTTGCTTTGCTCGTGCCTCTGCTGCTTTTACATCATTTTCGGGTAAACCTTCTATTTCCGCTTTATCGGTAGTGTGATAACTATAAGCATTCGTAGCATCGAGAACATTTTTGGAAAACTGTGGTGATAATAACGATAGCTCTTGGTCTATCTGCTTAAGCTCCTCTTTCTTTTGCTCATCAAGCAATGCGCCATTACGGACAAAACCTTTATATGTCTTTTCGAGAAGTCGTATCTGCTCTGCTGTCAGATTTTCTTTTGCTCTATTATCATAAACTTGCTTTACTTTTTGAAATATAACAGCGTCTGTGCTAATATCGGAGCTTAGTTTTGATAGTAGTGGAGAGATTTGCTGCACTAATGCCTTGAAGTCATTATCAGACTCTGTGGAATACAGTGTAAAGTATATTTCCACAGGGTCATCTAAATCCGCCCCTGCCGTCTCCAAAGCTATGATAGTGTTCTCAAAATTCGGCGTGGCGGTATTTGCCTTTAATATTTCTATGTTTTTATAAGTATCTGCTAAACCCTTTTCGATAGCGGGCATATAGTGTTCCAGCTTGATTATATCGAAAGGGATAGCTTTATTCTTTGTTGTTCTTTCTGTAAAAAAGGGGTTTGACATACTGCCGCTCCTACTTTATACCTAAAAGCTCTACTGTAAACAATAAATCTGTATTTGGCGGTATCGTTCCACCTGCAGCACCTCTGGAACCATAAGCTAAATTGCTAGGGATTTGCAATTCTCGTTTTTCACCGATAGCCATACCAGCCACGCCTATGTCCCAGCCTTTTATCACCATACCGGCTCCTAATTGAAATTCAAAAGGCGTTCCTCTATCGACAGAGCTATCGAATTTTCTTCCATCGAGGAATGTGCCTGTGTAATGAACACTCACATTGTCTCCCTTTTTTGCTATGTTTCCATCTCCTGCTTGTATGATTCGATATTGCAGTCCTTCTTCTGTTGTGATCCAATCCATTTGGTCTCCTTCATCTTGTGAATAGGTAGCTTCAAGCTGTGATTGCAGTGCTTCGATTATCTGGTCTGCAAAGCTAAAGCTAACTAATGATAATAATAGAATTGTTGTGAATAATGCTTTTTTAAACATTTTTCCTCCATATTTTTTCTCTTTTTTATACATTGCCATTTTTTATAAAGAGGGTTTTATGTCAATAAAAAATCGTTGAGAATGCATCCTTTGGTGAACGAAATCGGAAGGCTTGGGTAAACCTACCCTACGGAAATAAGGAAGTAAAACATAATTCAAGCTCCCCTGCCGTCATTCAGACTGGACCTTCTAGCAACTAGGATATAGCCATACTGCATAAAAAAACAAGTTTCCCTTGACAAAACAAGAACTATTAAAATATTTGCAATCATAAATTTGTAAATAAAAAATAGGAGTATATTATGGACAAAAAGAAAAAAGAAAAGGGAACTATGCAAGTATGTCTTGCAGAATTTTTAGGGACATTTATATTAGTTCTTGGTGGTTGTGGAACAGCTGTCTTTGCTGGCGGTACTGTGAGTTGGTTAGGTGTATCCTTTGCCTTTGGGCTCACCATCATAGCAGCAGCTTATGGTTTGGGTCATATATCAGGAGCACATTTAAATCCTGCTGTGACACTCGGAGCGTGGATGTGTGGAAGGCTTGATGGAAAAAGCATTTTGCCATATATCGTTTCCCAGATAGTAGGAGCTATAGCAGCAGCAGGAATTATCTACTGTATAGCGACTGGAAATCCAGAATTTATATTGGGAGCAGACACTTTTGCCGTAAATGGGTATGGAGACCTGTCCCCTAATGGTTATGGTTTATGCTCAGCATTTATAGCAGAGTTTGTGCTGACATTTGTCTTCTTGATAGTGATTTTGGGTGCTACAGACAAGCGGTCTCCAGTTGGCTTTGCAGGTCTTTGTATAGGTTTTACACTTGCTCTTATACACTTGATAAGCATACCTATCACGAACACTTCTGTCAACCCTGCTCGCTCTATCAGTCAAGCGGTCTTTGTGGGTGGTGAAGCTGTCACACAGCTGTGGCTATTTATAGTAGCACCGATTCTAGGGGGTATCCTCGCCGGTTTAGTATATAAAAAATATATAGCTGAGTAATAGTATATATATTTAATATAATAGTATCATAAGCAGGGAGTAAAAGTGCTTATTCCCTGCTATTTTCTTTTCCTTCTTGGCGTTTTTTTACTAACCTTATTCTCTTTTTTCGCTGAGTTTTGTGGTAAAAAATATAAATCATCATCGACTTTAAATAGTATAACTTCTATTTTATCACATAACCTAAACATTTTCTTTGTTCGTTTACCTTTTATGATAAATTGCTTATCCAGAAAGTCATAATAGTCGTCATTTAGTTGCCCTAATTTTATCACTCCGCGAATGGGATATTCTTGCAATTCGATAAAAATCGAGCTGGAATTCATTCCGTTTATGATAGCCGAAAAACATTGTCCAAGGTGCTGTCTCATAAAGGTATTGATGATCTTCTTCTCGACTAATCTTTCTGATTCGTCTGCTATGACTTCTTTGTCGGTGGCTACCTTTGAGTATCCCAGTATGTAAGCCACAGGAAGTTCTTCCTTCCGAACTTTAAAAACGCTTTCTTTTAGCAGAGTATGAACGACTAAGTCACACAGCCTGCGGATGGGCGAAGTAAAATGGGTGTAAGTATTTATACCTAGACCAAAGTGGGGGAGAGGTGTGTATGAATATTTAGCTTTTTTCATAGACCGTAGTATCATCCTATCAAAGACTTGGTGATACGCCTGTGACGGCAGGCATTCCAAGGCGTTTTGCCATGTCTTATTCAAGCTTTCTTTATCCACTTTAAAGCTTATATTATAGGCTTTCAACATATCCCGGATTTTCACAAAATCTTTCTCATCTGGCTCTTCGTGTATTCGATACATAGTCAGAGAGGTTGCCTTTTTCAAAAGTTTTGCGACATATTCATTCGCCACCAGCATAAAGTTTTCGACCAAAGTATGAGACTCTGTTTCTATCGATTGCTTGATGTCTATTACTTTCCCTTCGTCATCATAAACAAATTCTCTTTCTGGCAAGTCAAACTTCAGGTATCCATTGTCGGTTCTCTTTTGAGACAGTGTGTGCGATAAACTCCGCATTCTATCTATAGTAGAGCATAGTTCAGTTGAAAAGTTATGTTTTCTGTTTTCAAAATAATCATCTACCTCTTCATAAGCTAACCTAGCATTTGAGCATGTAATGCTTTGATAAATCTTTTGCGATTTAATGCTACCATTTGGCTTGAAAGTTGTCTGGACAGTGATAGTCAGTTTATCTTCGTCTGGTCGAAGGCTACAAAGCTTATTTGACAGGATCTCTGGCAACATAGGTATCACATTATTCGGAAAGTAATAGCTGTTCCCCCTGTTAGCAGCCTCAGTCCACACTGCACTATCGGGTAATATATAATGGGCGACATCAGCTATATGAACATAAAGGGTGAGCGTGCGGTCATCTTCTTCTATTAGAGACACGGCATCGTCATAATCTTTCGCAGATATAGGGTCGATAGTGATAGTGTATAAATCTCTGAGGTCAGTTCTTTGTGCCAGCTCTTTTTTGGTCATTTTCATAGAGAGCTTTTTAGCCTGCGATATTGCTTCCGCAGGGAATTCAAGCGGTAAATCAAATTCTTTGATGACTGAAAGCACTTCTATCTCTTGGTCGCCTGCTTCACCTAATATCTCTACAACCTTGCACACGGGTAATTTGTTTAAAGACCGCAAACCCCAGTTTATCACTTCCACCAAAACTTTTTGCGAGCTGGTTGCTTTCAGTGTATCTGTCACTTCAAAAAGTGTGTGTATCTTGAAATTATCACTGCGAAAGTATGACTTCTTCTTGACAGTTTCTATCATTCCTGCAAATCGTGTTTTATTCCTTGAGAGGATTTTTGTGATGACCCCATATCTTTTATCGTTTCGTGTTCTGATGATTTTTACTTCCACCATATCACCGTGATAGGCATTTAAAGTATCTTCCGCAGAAACTAAAACATCTGTCCCCTCATCCACGACTATATAGGCGTGTGATAGATTTTTTGAAAGAGAAGTCGCGTCAAATTTGCCTGTGACAGTTTTTTCGCTTTTTCGTCTTTTAGGCTCGGTGGGTTGCTGATCAATATCTGGAGGGGTTAGCTCTATCTCTCCGCTCATTTTATCGGGATTGATAGCATATCTTTTGTTCCTTTTTGTCACATACCCTTCCACATTTAGCATATTTAGAAGGGCTTGAATTTCTACTCGATATGAGTTTTTTAGCCCCAAAATAGAGGTTATTTGCGTGGTTGTATATTCACGGTCAGGTCGCTCATTTAAAAATGATAACAGTTCTTTTTTTATAGTTTCAAGGTCCAACATTCTTTTTTCCCTTTGGTGACTTAAGCAAAATAGAAAGCTATAGTAAGCTCTCTATCTATATCTTTACATAGCTTTCCAGAATTGATAATACTCTTTTTCCAATATATCTAGCGGTATCAAGGGATAAAATTTGTGCTTGTCATTAGCAAAGAACATAAACCCTTTTCGCAGGCTACGATATGATATACGAGCAAAGGGACAATCATACGATATCCCTTTGTT
>WRIO01000084.1 GCA_009782695.1 Candidatus Cloacimonadota bacterium | reverse complement strand
GTGTTGTGGTCCTTTTAGAGCTAATGAATATCCGCCTTGCTGTGCTAAAGACTCTTTTGGCACATACTCTGAAAACTCAAGTCCTTTTAGCTCCATACCTATATCTTGCAAGAAGTCAGCATCAGCCTTATGCTCGGTCACTAACCAGTTTTTCATAAATCGCACACCTTGACCGACTATCATACCGAAGCCTTCGCCACGCGACATTTGGTGTAAAACCTCGAAAGCAGAGTCAGCATTACCCCAAGTAAGGTCAAGTCCACCTGTCATTTCCTTTGTGATAATGCCATATTCATAGCATTCCATAGCAAAAGCGAGTGCTGTGCCGAAAGAGATTGTGTCCACGCCGTAGGTGTCGCAGTAGAAGTTCAGCTCCACGCAGTCCTTCGGATCCCAGACATAAATATTTGAGGCGCAAGCCCCGACTGTCTCGTATTCTGGACCGTCCACACATACAGGCTGCCCTTTGTAAGGACCTGAGCGGGGTAAAAACTTGTCCACGCCTTTACAGCAGGACAGTGAACAGCCAAACCAACAGCCATCGGACACGCCTTGTGTCATCATAGAGGTTAGCACTTTTGAATGAACTTTTTCAGCCTGTGGGTCACTGCCATATTTAAAGTTTTTAGTCGGGAGCAAGTCATAGTCGTTCATTATGTTCACTATGTTTGCAGTGCCGACTTGCCTCATACGGAATTGGGAGGGGTCAAGTTTATTTATCTGTCGGTGCATTTTTAGACCTGTTTCTTTTAAGGTTTCGAGGTCAGCAGGGTGATTAGTGTCAACCTTTAGCCCTGAGTATTTTATCACAATTGCCTTGATTTTTTTATCGCGGAACACACGGCCTATACCGCCACGACCTGCTTGTTTTAATCGGGCTATCTGCCTTGTTTTATCATAAAAAGAGAAGTTTAACATACCCATATTTACATGGTCTGCGGCGCTACCAGCGGACACCACCGATATATGTAGCTTTTCTTTCTCATTATCGGCGAACATATCAGTTAGCTGCTCCGCCAAGATATGACTATCCAGAGCCTCATCAGGTGCTTCAAATATCTGTATTTGACCTTTGTTTC
Organism: Candidatus Cloacimonadota bacterium; assembly: GCA_009782695.1. Classification (GTDB taxonomy): domain Bacteria; phylum Cloacimonadota; class Cloacimonadia; order Cloacimonadales; family WRIO01; genus WRIO01. The sequence continues at coordinate 4,709 of WRIO01000084.1, read as the reverse complement.
CGTCAATAAACACTATCACATCAGCAGTCGCCTTACCTGTGATTTCCATAGCGTCAAAGCCTGAAAATTTCAAGTAAGGACCGAAAAATCCGCCCACATTACTATCGATAGGTATGCCTGTCATTGGCGATAAAGTAACCACGATAGATTTGCCACTACCTGGATAGTTTGTGTTCCCTCCGAGAGGTCCTGAGGCTATGCAAATAGTGTTTTCGGGGTCATTCCATTTGGTTTTGGGGGTTACTGCGTCCCATAACAGCTTTAAATCAAATCCTTTTCCGCCTACGAATTTGTCTATCATTTGGTCAGAAACAGGCTTTTCTTTTATCTCATTTTGGCTTAAATTTATATGAAGAGTTCTTTTGTTGTAGCCTTTATCGACCACTCCAAGTGTGTAGGTATGCTCCTTCAACATTTTATGTTTTGCTTTCATTTTTTCTAAATCAAACATCTTTACTCCTTTACTAATTCCAAAGCACCTGCTGGACATTTTGACACACAGACCCCACATGCAATGCACTTGAAGGGAATATTCTCACGACCGTGATATCGCATAACCTTGCAAGGACATTCGGCTACGCAAATCAGGCAACCTACGCATTCTTGCTTGTTTATCGTCACCACTCCATTTGCACCTTTGGTGAGGGCTTGCGGCTGGCACATAGCACAGCAATTGCCACATTGGTTACAGACAGTTATCTCGAACTTGCCTTCGTTTTCTAAAATTCGTATGCTAGACTTTTCTGCTGTTTTTTCTTTGAAAAACGCCTGGGAACAAGCCTCTTCACAAGCTTTACAGCCTGTGCATTTTTCACTGTGAACCTTTAAATATTTCATTCTATAGCTCCATTTATCTTATGTTTATTTTATTTATCCACCTGCAAAAATATGTATAATATCTATGGAATCGCCGTCTAATAACAGCACATTGTCAAAGTCATTTTTATCTATGATCATTGACTTGTATTTCACGATGATGATCGGATATGTATATTTTAGCTTTATCAAAAGCTCCGATATCGTGAGTATTTCTTCCAAAAAATTGTGGTTCGCACCATTTACATTTATTTGCATACTATAAAACCTCTTTTAAAAATACCACTTTTTTGTCAAATGATATTTTGTTTTAACCTTGATTTTGAGTAAATGTCCAGAGAATAAACTTTTTAGAGCCGAGAAAAATTATATTGACAAAAAAACCTTGTTTTAAAAGATTGCTCAAAAGAGGAATTTTGGAGGTATTATTAATGAAAAACAATGGATGTCGCTACGGCACGCATAGAGTGGTGGAGCCACAAGGGGTGCTACCACAGCCAGCAAGAGTGTTAAACAATGATATGGAGGAGATTTGGGACAATGAGCTAAAGCTCGAAGTGATCAGGCTCAATGTCGATTCTGCCTCTTTTCATCAAATCAAAGAAAAATTAGTAAAACAAGGTCACACTGATATCGAGAAAGCCTTTGCAGAGCATGCGATAGACCTAACCACACGCACAGGAAAGCATAAGAACGAGGACACGGGTTCTGGTGGTATGCTGATAGGAAAAGTGGTGGAGATAGGCAGTAAATTCGAGATGAAAGAGAGCATCAAGGTAGGTGACAAGATAGCCTCGTTGGTGTCTTTGTCATTGACTCCTCTCAAAATAAAAGCTGTGAAAAAAGTGCATTTGGAAAAAGACCAAGTGGAGATAGAAGGGCAAGCTATACTTTTTAGCTCTGCAATCTATGCCAAACTCCCCGATGATATGGACGAAAACCTCGCCTTGTCTGTGCTCGATGTGGCAGGTGCGCCAGCTCAAGTGGAAAGGCTAGTGAAGCCTGGTGACCGAGTGCTGATCATGGGTGCTTATGGCAAATCAGGTGTCCTTTGTAATGCTATCGCTCGCGAGAGAGCTGGCGTGACAGGGCAAGTGATAGGTCTGGTTCGCAATGATAAATATACAGATGTCTGCAAAGCAACAGGCTGCACCGATGTGGTCATCGCTAGTGCCACAGACGCTGTGGCAGTGCAGAAGGCAGTTTCGACTGTCACAGGTGGCAAGATGGCTGATGTAGTGATAAACTGCGTAAATATCGAGGACACAGAAATGGCAAGCATCATGGCTTGTCGCGACAGAGGACTGGTGTATTTCTTTTCGATGGCGACCAGCTTTACCAAAGCGGCTCTCGGAGCAGAAGGCATCGGAGCTGATGTCGATATGATTTTGGGGAACGGCTATGCTCACGGTCACGCTATGACTTCGTTAGATTTACTCCGCCGAAACCCAACCCTTTTGAAAATTTTTAAAGAAAGATATGTGTAAGGGAGGATAGATTATGAGCGATTTAGCAAAAAAATTAAAAGCACTCGGCACTGCCAAAGAATGGAATGACTGGAAATGGCAGGTAAAGAACAGGATAACAGACTTTGCCCAGCTAAAAAAGTTTATGAAGCTTTTACCAGAAGAAGAGGCTACTATGAAAGCGAAAAACTTCTTTTTCAGGGTAGCTATTACTCCTTATTATTTATCTCTCATTGACGAGAAAAACCCCTTTGACCCCATTCGGATGCAGGCTATACCCAAGATAGCCGAAACTATCATCTCCGATTCTGACTCCGCAGACCCACTCGCAGAAGACACCGATTCTCCAGTGCCAGGACTCACACACCGTTACCCGGACAGAGTTCTGCTGCTGGTCACAGACCAATGCTCCATGTATTGTCGTCATTGTACTCGCAGGCGAAAAGCAGGGGAAACAGACGCCCCTATGCCCAAAAAAAACATAGATAAAGCAATAGAATACATAAAAAGTCACAAAGAAATCAGAGATGTCATCATTAGTGGTGGTGACCCCCTGACCCTCAGTGATGATAGGTTAGACGAAATATTAGCTCAACTTTATGAGATAAAGCATATAGATATCATTCGGATAGGCTCACGCATACCAGTGGTCTTACCCCAAAGAATCACTGATGACCTGATAAAAGTGCTCAAAAAATACCCCCCGATTTGGTTTAATACACATTTTAACCACTCTCAAGAGATGACTCCCGAAGCCCAAAAAGCAGTGGCAAAATTAGTTGACAATGGCATAGTGGTCAATAACCAATCTGTGCTCCTTCGCGGGATAAACGACCATATCGATGTGATGAAAAATCTGGTGCATGTGCTTGTCAAGAACCGCATACGCCCGTATTACATATACCAATGCGACCTTTCCAATGGCATCAGTCATTTTCGCACGCCTGTCTCCAAAGGCATCGAGATTATAGAATCCTTACGCGGACACACCTCTGGTCTGTGCCAACCTATCTATGTGGTTGACGCTCCCGGTGGCGGTGGCAAGATACCCGTGATGCCGAACTACACTATCTCCTCTGCTCCTGGCAAAGTGATATTGCGAAACTATGAAGGCTTTATCACCACCTACACAGAACCAGAATATAAACCTGTAAAAGACAGCGAATACACAGGGCTGTGCCCCAAAGAAAGAAAGTCAGACGAAGGTGTGATCAAGCTGACTCGCGGACAGCAGGTCTGCATCACCCCGACAGGCACAAAAAGGTCAAAAAGGAAAAAGTAAAAACATCAGGCAAAGTGCTAAACAAAGCTAAAAAAATACGACTATAACTGTTTTAACGACATTTTCCACAACAATTTTGATAGATTAGAATGATCGACGTCTCGAGATACCAAACAGGTCAGTGCAATATAGCGATAGTAGGGTTGTCAAAAAATGCGGGTAAAACCACCTTTTTGAACTGGTTTTTAAAGCAGGTAAAGATACCAAAAATTGCTGTGACAACCACAGGGCGAGACGGCGAGGATATCGATCTGGTAACAGGCTACAAAAAGCCAAAGGTTTTCCTCCCCTCGAATGTGTTGTTTACCACCTTTGACAGTGTGCTAGACCAAAACGCCACTCGTTTAAAAGCCTTGCAAAAGCTCCCCTTCAGGGTGATAGGCAGGCATATCTGGCTTTGTGAAACTATGGCAGATATACAGACAGAGATCATAGGTCCAGTCACACGCCGAGAACAAGAAGATTTAGGTCTTATGTTTCGTCAAAACGGTTGTGAAATGATATTAATAGACGGCTCTATCGACAGGAAGTCTATTTGTTTATCTGGGAGCATATCAGATATAGCGCTGGTGATAGGAGCAAGTGCGGGCAACCTAACACAAATAAAAGAGCAGGCTGAAAAGTTGCAGCTTTACACTAGATTTATACAGATAGATACGGCAGATTCGGAGTATGTTAGCACCGATTTTGGGGTAACAACTATTCGGTCAGTTTTTGGTAATGAATCAGCGATAAATGACCTGTTTAATCAAAAACCGGAGTGGATATATTTCCCGGGGGCTATCACTGACCAGTCTTGGGAGAAATGCCGTAATTCCTTTTATCATACACCATCAAAGATCATAGTCAATCACCCTATAAATCTAAATATCAAGCCCAGTGAAATAAAACGATTTTTAAATAATAAACCACTTTACACACGGTCGCACTTTCCCCTGAAAATCGTAGCAGTCAATTCATTTTCCCCGAATAATGAGCATATTGACAGGGAAGTTTTACTATCAACTGTGCAAAATATCTTTACTGATATAGATGTGATAGATGTCACAAAACCAGTGTTAAAATTATTGTAGCGGAGAGCCTCCGGCTCTCCACATCCATCGTATGGAAGGGAATTAGCACACCGTTTAATTCCACTCCAATTT
>WRIO01000083.1 GCA_009782695.1 Candidatus Cloacimonadota bacterium | reverse complement strand
GTGGGGTCATAAATGTCTCACCTTCGGCGGTGACAGCTATGTTTTTTTCTGGCTGATAAAAAAAGTATTGAGTACCTATTTTTACGCTATGTTTTTGAGTCTCGTGACCAGCAACTATATAAGCTGTCTCGTTTAATGTATAGTAAAGATTATGTGAAGTTCTGTTCTCAAAAACTACATTTGTCTTTCTTTCACAGCCGAGTAACGCTATGATGCTCACTAGAAACACTATTATCTTTTGCATCTTTTTCCTTGTTTTTTGTGTAGAAAAAAGAGCTGCCTATCACTAAACAGCTCTTTTTATTCTTGTTTTTCTTTAAATAAATCCTTATTTTTAAAGACTTTCTTTTAAAGTTTTGCCAGCTTTAAAAACAGGAACTGTCTTAGCAGGGATATTGATAACTTGACCATTGCTAGGATTTTTACCTTTTCTAGCTTTTCGTTGGGCTACGCTAAATGTCCCAAAACCAGTAAACACAACCTTATCCTTCTTCTTTAAAGTGTCTGTAATTGCCTCTAATAAAGCATTTAAAGCTACTTTTGCGTTAGCTTGGGAGATTTCAGCATTCTCGGCAATATACTTAATAATTTGATCCTTTGTCATAGATCCTCCTTAGAATATTTTGTTATTTTGACTTTCCGACTAACTTTTTTTATATAGCCTTTTTTGTCAAGAGTTTTTTTACATCACTCAAACCCTCGCAAATTAAATCTGTTACACAAGTTTGAAATATTGTCCAACCTATCAACACGAGTACCCTCGAAAAAGGTTTTTATTTATAACGTAACTACTTTATTACTAATACCTTACTTGTCTTGCTATTATTTCCTTCCTCTACTTTTATGAAATAAATCCCAGTCGCCAAATTTAGTTCATCTATGTTAATGCTTTTTCTAAAACATTCTTTTGATTTATCTAGCACACCACTACAAACCTTCTGCCCCTTGATATTATACATACTATATTTTGGCATGGCAAATGATAACTGCGATGATTTGTATTCTATATTCACCATATTTTTAGCGGGAATTGGGTATATGTATAAAGAAATTGGGTTTAGAATTTCCAATGGGTCTTTCTCATCGACTGTGTCAAACCAGTTGAAAATAGATTCTACCATATTTCTTCGTATATTAGAATCCTCTATATCCTTCATGTCAGCTGCTATATACACAGTTTTTCCTTGGAAAAAATCAGTGTAAACACCTCTGCCTCTAATGACATTATTTGGGTCAGAAAATAGAATATACCCAATCTCTGTTGGTCTAATGATGCTCGAAAAATACAGCCAGCCAAAATCTATTTCATACTCTGACAAAAAGTCATATCCAGTAAAACATCTGGTGTAGTCAAAAGTATAATAAGATGATCCGAAAACTTCTGGAAGCCTTCTTGGAAAAGCCAAATTTTCATGACAGAGCCACCAGTATTGTGCTAAATATCTACCAAAAATGATAAAATTTGTTCCTGTGGTTGCTAAAAGTTCAAACTCATCTACTTTATCAACAGGGAAAAAAAATCTTTCAATACTGACATTCCAAATAATTGTTGAAAAATCTGACATTCTAGATACTTCAGTTTCCCCAAGATGAGGGTAATAAAAACCATAGGATTTCCCTGTATTAGACAAAGCATTCAATATTTCTGACCTATCCCCTTTGCCAGCATCATCTTCTATGACTAGCACGTCCAGATTGTCAGAAGTGAAATAAATATTTATTGACCCTGTATAATTTGGTCCATCGTTAATATATAAACCAAGAGAACCATAGCCTTCATTTTCTGTTGGATTAACTAACACAGATACTTGTTGATAAGTAGCTGGCTGGATTTGGTAGGTTCGACTGTTATTTGTAAATTCACTATCATTATCAAAAATACTAACCTGCCAGCTTTCAGGTAAAGTATTTCCGTGCATATATATATAAGGCTCTGATATGGTAGTGTTATGACAGTTCATTATGTAAAAATCTGTTTGTCTATATAAATCATCTGCTGTTGATATTATTTTTGAGAGAGGAGAATCTATTACAATTCGCAAAGGTTTTTCTACTCTGTCGGTCGATGCTGCTTGTAACACTTTTCCCTGTGCGTTTTTAATTATCACAACTGCTTTATAAGTAGAAGGGGGTGAAAAGCTTTCTAGTGTATGTGAATACATATTTTGATTTATAAAAAGCTCATCTGTAGAAGAGTATCTTACCATATTGTTATTATTAATATCATTGCTTTTTTCGACAATCAAATATTCTATAAAAATATCTTCTGCGTGCTCATAATCAGTCCCTATCAACAGCTCAAAAGATATCTGGTATGAGTTTAATGCAATGTTTTTTATATAAAAGGGAGAGGTGGAAAACCTATGATACTCCATATAACCTAATAAAGGTTCTCCAAGATAAAAATACCCTCCCCAGTCCATTGGAGGTACCTTTTCACCATTAAAAAAAAGTGCATAAGGTCTCCAATCCGAACTTTCTTCAATGAGCATTATTAAATCGTCTTCATCATATTTTTGACGAATTAAAGGCTCAACGTTGTAAAATTCATAGTTTGGTCCATATTGAAATTCATAACCACGCCCTAGTATAACTGTTGTTCTCGGGTAAAATGGAAAACAGAAAAGAGATATTGTTAAAGATAAATTTACTATTGTTAAAATGATATTTTTCATGACTCCTCCTTATTTTAACAACATCATTTTTTTCACAGCAGTAACATCATCAGTCCGTAAACGGTAGAAATACAAACCTGATGCTACGCTTTTATTTAGGTTGTCTTCACCATTCCAAACAACCTTATATCTTCCAGCTGGCTGATATTCGGACACTAATGTCTGTATAAGTTGCCCTTTGATATTAAATATCTGAAGTTTAACATTAGATGGATCTTTTAAATTGTAATTTATTGTAGTTGCAGGATTAAAGGGATTGGGGTAGTTATTTTCAAGCGAGGTTGTTAATGGTAAATCATCTGCGGTTGGTATAAAGTCTATTAGAGAAACAAAGTAACAAGGCTCTTTTGATTTCAAATCTAAAGTTTTTAAATCATACAATTGAGTTTTTTCATTGAACACAGAGTAGTCTGTTACAACCAAAGGTTCAGACCTTGTGTTATATTCGTAAATTTGAAATGATATATCTACGCTATCTAAATCCAAATCTAGAATATATGCATTTATTTGAGTTATTTCATCCATAATGACAGCAGCTCCATAGCAAACACCATCAATGAAGAGACCTATTTCACCATATTCTTTAATTCCGATAACATCTGGTAGGGTAACATAAATGGCAATATAATCTGCTTCTTCCCTAAAAGTGTATTCTATAGTCCGTGGATGTGTGTAGAAAGGTAGGTGTGGAGCAAGATAAGCTGTAAGCCACATGAAAGAAAAACTGTCATCATCTGCATAGCCCAAAGATACCATATCTCCTACATTTAGCAAGGGTGTCCCTGAAATTCCAAATGGCATACCTAATTTTAATCTGGAGATACTCCAATACTGGGTTTTTATATATATTAGTTTTTCCATAAAGGGAAGGAATATAACCCGAGGATCGTTTTGCAAGTTACCATAATAACCTAACCATATTTCTCTGGCATAAGTGCCTGGCTCTCTTGGTTGTAAAGTGATTAAGTTGCTTAAATTGTTATTTGCTGCACTGTGAAATCCATTTGTTATGATTGGTCTTGGATACATAGTTAATGGGTCCTTTTTTATTTTATACCCGTAGCGAGAATCAACTTGATGGTCCAAGTCCCCTGCCCAAGTTCCGGTCAGAGAGTCAAAATATATACTACCTGTTTCTCTATTATAATTCCACTCTATGTAATCTATGAATCTGGGGTTCAAAGAGAAAAGATTATTATCATTATGCTTACCTAACACGTAGCTTAAGAGCAAATGGGGGTAGAAGTCTGCTGTATCTGGGTCATGATAATACCTGTCTAAATAAGGAAAACTCAACCATAAAAAATCTGATTCATTTGAAAAATCATGACGAATAAGGTTTTGTTTGAATCCGTTAATTAAACCACTTTGCACAGCTCCAATATCAAGGTTGGTCCCATCAAGTTTTTGGTCTTCAGGGTCATCCCAAAAACCAATCCCATTTGCATTTGTGTCCCAGTTTCCTGCATTTATCAGCCCTGATTTAACAAGGGGTTCCCATATAGGTGTATAAGTTGTCATATCTAAATGAGGGTTTCCTGTGTAAATATCGCGTTGGTTTACTGTATCGATATTTATCAAATATTCATCTAGATCAAGTATAGTTTCTGGGAGCCTGTTATTAAAAATCCAAGAATTGGTTATCACAGTAGGTCCTCCGAGTAAAGCAGATTTTACTTTACCAGTAAATATCGAATTTTTTATTGTTGTAAATGCTCCTTGTGCTGATAATCGAATAGAAGTGCCATCATTCTCACCAAATCCTATTTCTGTGTTGTTGTAATAACTAACAAACGAGGTGGGTGATGATAAACCTTGGATACTTATATTTGTACAGGGTGTTGGAATTGCCTCACTATAAAGCACAAAAATGTTTTCCTTTATCATAATGCTTGGGCAGTTTTGGACTTTTTGCAATGATATGTTTACCACTGGGTCAGAGGAATCTTCATCTACTAAAACTTTGTTATCTATAAACTGATTTTTAACAATACTGATATTTGATGTATCTGTTAGTGGATCCGAACATTCTATATTAACGATAGCATTATACTTATCACCAAAAATATTCTGAAAAACATTGTTCTCCATCACAAGATTCTCTACTTTTATTTCTATTAGTTTTGTAACACCGTGTGGGAATTCCACATTGTTCAGGTAGGCAGTGATATCTTCAAAATTGTTATTTTGCAAAGTTACTCTTTTAGAACTTGAGTTAATAATCCAAACATAATAACCCCCTATGAATCGGCAATTTCTGATGATAACTTCCGATGAATCCTGATTTGCTGTCACTGAGATACCTGTGTTTGAAACCGTTGGATTATCCTGACCATGAAAAATCACATTATCTATGGTAGATGAACCTTGACTGATAGAAATCGCAGTTGAAGCATTCACTATCTCAATGTTGCTTATTACACAATTTCCATTATTTAGAAAAAGACCAAAGCCCATAAAACCTCCACAATCTAATATTACAGGACCATTTTCTTCTTCCATTCTGGTGAAAGTTACATTATTAACATTATGTAAATTTTTTAATCGTATTTCTCGATTACCCTCTCCTGTATAAATGCCTGGGTAAATATACACTGTTCCTTCATTGCCACATTCATCTAAAGCCTCTTGTATAGTTTCATAGTGATCAGGATACAAAGGATCGTTCCCGAAACCAGGCCTGACATAAACTTCATTTGACAATTTATTAATGGTGACATCAAAAGTAATAGTAGGTCCAGCTGATCCTATGTTGTTAATGGTTAATCCTCCATACTTACCATTAGTTAAAAATAGAGTAGGATTAGTATCTCTGTCAATCCTTGTAGTTTCAAAATTATACTGACTTGTTATACCTGATGCATATTGTGCACAGTATAAATTTCCGTTTGTATCGTTAGTGCCATTGGGACGATATGTGTATAGCTCAAAATTGCCAGTATAATTACCTGAAGTCGACTCATTAACCCTATAAATCACAAGTCCTGACTCTGGTATTCCAAGGCCTATAGTATCAGCTGGAGTTGTATATTGCGGAGTTTTATAAGTGTCAATCCAGTCACCAGTGTTTATTCTATATTCAACAATAAAATACTCATTTGAATATGGGGAGTTTATTCGATAAGCATGGGTAGCAGGGTTG
>WRIO01000082.1 GCA_009782695.1 Candidatus Cloacimonadota bacterium | reverse complement strand
GTCGTCAGTGTAGTCCCTGAAAATAGCGAATTTAGTATCCTGTGCATGCTAATTAGTTTCTGAACTTCCTCGTTCACATTTTGCTCTGTAGGGAAGGTTCCCCCCTTGCCTTCCACAATGCACACTTATATGCTTATTCTCAATAAAGCACTGGAGTTTGCCCTCTCTGAGGATCCGCGATTTGAAAAAGTTGCAAATCAAACTTTCATATTCTTTTAGGCTAAAAAATAAAAGAGCTTGACAAAAAAGTCCCCCCCCAAAAAATAGTATCGAGAAAAAAGTAGGTCGATCCTTTCATGCTTTGAAGATAAAAAAGGGTAATGTAACAAGACAGCCCTGTATGAAGTGCTTTGGATTCTATAAAAATAAATTACTTGGAGGTAATAAATGGGAATGAAAACATTTCCTGGTGGGGTTCATCCTGAAGATTTTAAATTCTTTTCAAGGTTACAGAAAATACAAACCTTACCCTTGCCAAAACGGGTTGTTATACTTTTATCGCAGCACATCGGAGGATTGTCAAAACCTATCGTAAAAGTGGGTGATACTGTAAGAACAGGAGAAAAGATTTCTGAGGCAAGTAGCTTTGTCTCTATCCCTATGCATGCCTCTATTTCTGGCACAGTTACTGCGATTGCCAACTTCTCTCACCCGACAGGCACTATGGTGCAAGGCATCGAGATAGTTAGTGACGGTGAAGATAAGTGGGTAGATTTAGTTTCAGAAACCGATTACGATTGGCTTACAATAGAAGAAATGAAAGAACGTATCCGGGAAGCAGGTGTATGTGGTATGGGAGGAGCAGGCTTTCCGACTGTTGTAAAATTAAGTCCCCCCCCTGATAAGCCCATAGACACTGTGATAGTAAACGGAGTAGAATGTGAACCTTACCTGACTACTGACTGTCGAATGATGGTGGAGAGACCAGGAGATATCATCACTGGTCTCAAAATTGTGATGAAAATATTGGGAGCTAAACAGGGGATCATAGGTATCGAATCAAATAAACCACAATCGATAAAGATACTACGGGAAATGACTAAAAAAGAACCAAACATACGTGTGGATGCTCTAAAACTAAAATATCCACAAGGAGCTGAAAAGCAACTGATCTATGCGACAACAAAAAGAAAAGTTCCTAATAAAGGCGGTTTACCCAGTAGTGTTGGCGTAGTGGTCGATAATGTAGGAACTATAATAAATATTTATGAGGCAGTATACCTTAAAAAGCCTTTAGTAGAAAGGGTCGTGACAGTGACAGGAAGAATAGTTCGACAACCTTCAAATATAGTAACTAGAATCGGTACACCTTTTACCGATTTAATAGATTATTGTAAAGGAACTAGCGACGAAATAGCTAAAGTAATCTCAGGGGGACCTATGATGGGCTACACTCTAAGTCATTTAGATGCTGTTGTAACCAAAACTGTGTCCGGCATTTTGCTTTTTGACAATGAAGAAGCACACACAGAACCAGAGACTTCATGTATTCGTTGCGCTCGTTGTGTGGATGCTTGCCCACAAAATTTAGTTCCCAGCTTGATAGCAAGCTATGTGCAACAGAAAGATTTTACCAATGCAGAAAAAGTTGGATTATTAGATTGCATGCGTTGTGGATGTTGCACCTTTGTTTGCCCAGCTCATACAAAATTTACCCAGTGGGTAGATATAGGTAAATTAGCTATCCAAAATGAAAAGAATAAGAGTAAACAATTTTAAAAATTACACATGTAGTTTGTATTGCATATTATAATAAGGAAAAAGTATGGACAAAAAATTAATAGTATCTGCATCACCACATTTGCACGACAATTCCACTGTCCCCAGCATAATGTGGGATGTGTCGATAGCCTTGATGCCAGCGTTGATAGCCAGCGTTTGCTTTTGGGGTATAAACGCTTTATTGTTAACCTGTTATGGTGTGATAGCAGCTGTAGTAACAGAAGCAATGATCCTATATCTGCGCAAAAAACCCATAGTCATCAAAGACGGCAGTGCAGTTGTCACAGGCATATTGGTATCATTCAACATTCATACTGGAGTTCCCTGGTGGTTACCTGTGATCGGATCAGTTTTTGCCATAGCTATTGGCAAACAGGCCTTTGGAGGTCTTGGTCAAAATATATTTAACCCAGCTTTATTAGGCAGGGCTTTTTTGATGTTGTCTTGGCCAAGCTACATGACAGGGGGGTTCCAAGCCACAGATATGGGGTCTATGAACGGTATAAATATAACACTAACAGAGGCTTTTGGAACGCAAATAACCAGTGCTACACCACTGCAAGTTGCTTCTCTAGTACGAGATGCTAGTAATAATTTTAGTTCTGTTTTTACATGTCTGACAGACAATCACACGTTAGTCAATCTATTTTGGGGAAATCATGCAGGTGTGATAGGAGAAGTTTCAGCTTTTGCTTTGATAATAGGTGGTCTGTATTTACTTTTGAAAAAAGTGATAGAATGGCGTATTCCTGTGTTTTTTATCTCTACAGTCTTTGTATTGACTCTCCTCTTTGGAAGTATAGATAGCTATATAAATTTCAATATCAGGATAGCTATTTTCCATTTATTATCAGGTGGATTGTTATTGGGTGCTTTCTTTATGGCAACAGATATGGTGACCTCACCTATCACAAAAAAAGGAAGGATAATTTTTGCTATCGGCTGTGGTACACTTACAGTTCTGATTAGGTTGTATGGTGGCTACCCAGAGGGTGTGTCATTTGCTATATTGTTGATGAATTTATGTGTGCCATTGATAGATAAATTTACTATCCCTATTCCTTTTGGGCAAGTCAAAGAGGTAAAACAATGAACAGTTATGTAAAGTTTTTTTTAGTGCTTTTTTTAGTGGTCGCCATATCATGTGGGCTTTTAGCCCTGGTGAACAGGCAAACTCATCCCATCATAAAACAAAATAAAGCTCTTACACAAGAAAAAGCACGCAGGGATATGATACCTTCAGCCGATGACTTTACAAAGGTCACTGTCAATGATTTTGAGTATTACAAAGCTTTAGATGTAAATAAAAACCTTTTAGGATATACATTTCTTGCTAAGCAAAAAGGATATAGTGGTCTGATAGAAGTCATGGTGGCAGTAAACACAAGCTTTGAAATAATAAGAATAATGGTTATCACACAGACAGAAACACCAGGATTAGGCACTCAAGTCACCCTACCAAAGTTTGCTGATATGTTTATTGGCTTGGTAAAATCTGAAATTAAGATAGATAGAGAAGGAGGCAAAATAGTGAATATTACTGGCGCAACTATCTCTACAAATGCAGTGACAAAAGCAATCGCCAATGACCTGCAAAGATTGGAAAAAGCTGCCCAAGAGGAGGACAAATGAAGATAGTATCAGAAATAATACGAGGAGTAATGAATGAAAATCCGATACTTATCTTGGGATTGGGTTTGTGTCCTGTACTAGCTGTCACTACTTCTGTCGAAAATGCGTTAGGTATGGGATTAGCTACTACATTTGTTATATTATGCTCAAATTTACTGGTCTCACTAGTGAAATCTTTTATCCCCGATAAGATAAGGATACCCTGCTATATAGTAATCATTGCAACCTTTACAACGATAATAAACCTCGAAATGGCTGCCTTTCTGCCAGATCTACATCGAAAATTAGGTATCTTTATTCCATTGATAACTGTAAATTGTATGATACTCGGTAGAGCAGAGTCGTTTGCGAGTAAAAATAATATGTTTAACTCTTTGATAGACGCAGTGGGAATGGGTATCGGATTTACTCTTTCTTTAGCTTTAGTGGCGAGTGTGCGAGAAATTCTAGGTGCAGGTCAGTGGTATGGTTTTAATGTCTTACCCTCCGCTTTTCGTAATGAACCTATCATAGCTGCTGTCATGGCACCAGGTGCTTTTCTCACTCTCGGTTTTATCCTAGCTGCATTAAATATATATAAAAGCAAATATAAGAAGGAGGGCTAAATGGAATATATTGCACATATTTTGCATATAGCTATATTTGCTATATTGGTTAATAATTTCATTTTAGCAAAATTTTTGGGATTGTGTCCATATTTAGGAGTATCTAAAAAGCTCGACTCGGCTTTTGGAATGGGAATGGCTGTCATTTTTGTGATGACTCTTGCCTCTGCTATCACTTATGTATTAAACTCCTTAGTATTAGTTCCCTTCGAACTACAATATTTACAAACAATTGCCTTTATTTTAACTATAGCCTCTATAGTTCAAGCCGTTGAGATAGTACTCCAAAAGCTTACTCCAGAACTATATGGGCAATTGGGCATCTTTTTGCCACTTCTCACCACAAACTGCGCTGTTCTTGGAGTAGCGTTGCTGAACCTCGAACCACAAAACAATGGTCAATTATTCGATTTCTTTGAAAGCACCCTAAGCGGCTTTTTCAATGGTATAGGATATGCTTTGGTGCTTTTATTGATGGCTGGTATCAGAGAGAGGTTAGATAGATCAGATGTGCCGGATTCTATGAAAGGCATGCCAATCGCTTTAGTAGTGGCAGGATGTATGGCATTAGCCTTTATTGGTTTTTCAGGGATGCGTTTTTAGGAGGTTTTATGGGAGAGATTTGGATACCTGTATTAGTGATAGGGGGATTAGGGGGCATTTTTGGGTTAGCCTTAGCTTATGTATCAAAAGTGTTTTATGTGAAAATAGATGAACGAATAGAAAAAATCATAGCTGTCTTACCAGGAGCAAATTGCGGTGCTTGTGGCTTTGCAGGGTGTTCTAACTACGCTGATGTTATCGTAAAAAAAGATATTGATTTTACACTATGCCCACCAGGTGGATCAACTACAGCAGGAAAAATAGCGGAAATAATGGGAAAAGTAGCTACAGAAACCGAACGACGAATAGCTATAATTCACTGCTCATCAGGGGGATATAAAAACACTGTTTACAGATTTGAATATCAAGGCATCCCAAACTGCCAGGCTGCAGCTCTACTAAACAACGGTCCCAATGCTTGTAATATGGGGTGTCTCTATCAAAATGATTGCATAGCTGCATGTAAATTTGGAGCTATAACCCTCACGAAAGATGGTTTAAAAGAGATAGATAACAACAAATGCACTGGTTGTGGCAATTGCGCTAAGGTTTGTCCTAAGAACCTGATAGAGATAGTCCCTGTGAGTCGAAATGTATATGTAAAATGCTCTTCTACAGAAAAAGGCACATTCGTCAGGCAAAATTGTGGAGACAAATCACCCTGTGTTAGTTGTGGTTTGTGCGTGCGTAAATGCCCTGTTTCAGCTATAGAAATAAAAAATGAATTAGCAGTGATTGATTACGAAAAATGTATAGATTGTGGAGTTTGTGCTATCCATTGTCCGACTAGAGCTATCATAGACACCAAAACAAAAAGAGGAAAAGCAGTGATATCTGAGATAGATTGCATAGGATGTTTGATCTGCACCAAAATTTGCCCAGTATTATGTATATCAGGAGAGCTAAAACAACCGCATAAAATAGATGATTTTAAATGTATCGGGTGTGAAGTTTGCTTGCCAGAGTGTCCCCAAAATGCTATCTATATGAAGTACTAAATTCTTTAACTGCCATTTTTCATGATAAATAAACTCTACTTTAAAGAAGCCTAATGCCAAAAAAGAAAATAGCAGTTTTAGAGGGGCAGCCTGTAAACGGCTGCACCTGTTTGAGTGACTAGAAAATCAATGAGAAAATAAATACGCCTATCATACTGCAGACACCCTGAACGAGCGTTCCGAGTGTCTGGGTTTTGTAGCCCTGTTCCGGCGTCATGCCTCCGAAGTTGGTTACAACCCAGAAGTAAGAGTCATTG
>WRIO01000081.1 GCA_009782695.1 Candidatus Cloacimonadota bacterium | reverse complement strand
TGCCAAAGATACAGAAAAAACAGGCGCTTCTGGCAAACCCGTCAAAGGCGTCAGAACTGCCTGGTCTAACTCTATTTTGTCGAATAAGATACCACCATCATATTCTGAGGTTATCTCATATTTCGGTAAGTGAAAAGAAAGTTCTGTCTTTTCTGTCGAAATTGTATTCACAGTAAATGCACTGCTTGCAAGTGTATTTACCCATATAAACAAGCATAAAACTCCCCAAAAAGTCCTTTGTAATATTTTCATACTATAACTCCATATATTATTATTAGTTAGAGTGCTCCACAGCACATCATAGAAGGGTGCAATTTTTCCTAGCTTTACTTAAAAGTCAAGTAATTTTTTAAAAAGCAGAAAAAATAAAAATTGTAGGGGGATAGCTAAACGAGTTTGTGTGAAATAAATGATATATACATATTAACGGAAAAGGAGACACAGACCAGGCACATCATCTGCATCATTTTTAGAGGTGGGGGAGAGGTGTTGTTTGGTTTGGTTAGGTCGAACCGAAGCCCCCTGATCCCCTTTTTGTGAGGTCAAGGGTTTCGACTATATCAAAAATAATTTCTCTGTGGTGAGACACTATCATTTGGGCGATACGCATCTCATTTTTAACTATAAAAGGTTCTTTTGAAAGGTTTATCAATATTACTTTTACTTCTCCACGATAGTCAGCGTCTATGGTCCCGGGTGCATTGAGCACAGTGATGCCATGATGTAGGGCGAGTCCGCTTCTGGGTCTGATTTCAGCGTGGTAATGCTTTGGCAGAGCGATAGCGAAACCGGTAGAGACACTTATTCTTTCGAATGGTAGGAGTTCTATATCGTTTTCACAAAATGCAAAAATATCATACCCAGCAGCAAGGTCAGACATCTTGGTAGGTAATTTTGCTTTCTGGTCTAGCAGCTTTATTTTTATTTTCACAGCTAAAAAAATAGTGTTATGTTAGGAAATTCGTTGCAATAAATAGTCTGTAAAAACCCTCAATAAAGTGGCATCATCTCCGAAGTTTTCAAGCAAATTTATAGCATTTGTGCTCACTAATTCGGCTTTTTTCTTTGATTTGTCTATACTCATGATAGAAGGGTAAGTAGCTTTTTTTACCTTTTGGTCTTTGCCAGGCGTTTTCCCAAGCACCTTACTATTGCTTTGCACATCCAGTATGTCGTCTATAATCTGGTAAGCTAATCCCAATTTTTGACCGAACTCGTCTACTATCTTTATCTCTTCACTGCTGGCGTCTGCCATGTAAGCACCGAAACGGGTGCATAGCTGAAGCAGTTTTGCAGTTTTGTTTAGGTGTATAAAGTCCACAGTAGCCTTTGTCGCAGGGCTCTTTTCAGACAGTATATCTTGCATTTGTCCAGCTATCAATCCTCTTTCTCCTGCTAATATAGCCATACTGCCCACCATAGCCATTTTTATGTGAGGTGGGACATTTAGATGGTTTAGCATATTAAAAGCTTCTATCAGTAGGGCGTCACCGGCTAGTAAAGCGATGTTTGAGCCGAAAACTAAGTGGCAGGTTTTTTTGCCTCGCCGTATGTCATCGTTGTCTATTTCAGGGAGGTCGTCATGGATCAAGGTGTAGGTGTGTAGCAATTCTATAGCGGCAGCTGCTTTGAATATTTCTTCATTTGGTTTTTTCTTAAAAAGTTCATATGTGAGGATAGTCAGATACGGGCGAAGCCTTTTCCCACCTGCGAAAAGTGTGTGCCTGATAGCCTTATGAATTTCTTTGGGGTAGTCGTCTTTTCGAGGTAAAAATCTGTCGAGTAGCATATTGACTTGCTCTCTTTTTTCTTTCATATCTCTCTTTAAATGAACAAGATTTAACATCAGTTCCTTTTTCTTTATCATTGAACTATTATGCGTTTTCACTTTTTTTCTCCTTACTGTAGCGAGCTGTAATCTTTTGTATCCGCACCTCTGCCTCTTCTAGGATAGTTTGACATTTTTCTATCAGCTCTGATCCATATTCGAAATTTTGGATCAGTTTATCAAGCTGGTCGGGTGTGCCTTTTTCCATTTCGTGTATCACCCTGTCTATTTCTTTCATAAAAAATTCAAAGCTTTCTTTGTTTACTTCTTTGTTTTCTTCCATCGTTTTACTTCTTTATATTTATTATCAATAAAAGTTCACCGTGCTTTATATTCACTGTCACGGTTTTATTTTTGCTTATATTACTCAATCCGCGAGAGCTACACCGATAAAGAGTTTCACCCTCTAAAGGATATTCAAATCCTTCTAAATATACACCTTCTACCGTATCTGATATGGGTATCAGTGATACAGTGGTGTTTATCGGTAGCTCGTTTGAAAAGGAACTGGTCACCAGGTAAACTAACTGTTTGCAACTAGCTAAACTAATCCTTTCGGCTTTTTCCACTAAAAATAATGTAGAAAGTATGTGGTCTATTCTGCCTTGTAGATTGTTTAAAATGACGATATCGAAATCAGAGTAAGATGATTTCCCCAAAAAATAGTCTATCGCATATTCCAGATCAGACATATCTTTTTTGGGGTTTAGCTCTATCACACAGCAAGAATCTGGCAAGTCAGAGTGTTTAGGACTAGAATCAAAGTCGCCTATTATATAGTCAGGCATGATACCTGCTGCCATAAGCTTCTGAGCTCCCTGATCCACTCCCACTATCACATCAGATTTCTGATAAATGTGCTGTAAATACTCTATGTCTCGTTTGGTGCAATAGCTGACTAGATAGATATATTTTTTATAGTGGGTAGCCATTTGAATCGCAGATAAATATATCTAAAACAAAACCCAAAAAAACTAGTATCAGAAACGCATAGCTGAACCTAAGGCTGCTGCGAAGATGCCCCAAAAAGCTATACCTAATAAAAAACTAACTACCAGCACAACCCAGTATGCCCTTGCAAAGTTTATTTTCCACTCAGGGGTAGAGCTGCCACCGATAGCCCATACTATCAAAAAGACTATGTTTACGATAGGAATACAAAGCAAAACCCACATTATCAAGTAATCACCTACTGAAGGAATTCCATCTCTTTCCATATTTTTATCTCCTATATCTAAAATCTTTATTGTATGGAGAGCGGAAAGCTCCCTTTACAAAATCTCATCCACTGCATCCAGCATTTATGATGAAACGTAACGACGATCGCTTCGAAAGGCTGTTCACAACGTAAATAAGATGCTCATCGTCCTTACCCGTCCGCAAGACACCTAAATTTTAAATATCTAATATCTTGCAGCTGTCTGAGGCACGCGAATATCTTGTTCAGCAATATCGAAAAATGAGGAAGGTTCAGAGGTAGTGCCTTTTCTATAATCGAATATCTCGTAATGCAAGTGATGACCTGTGGACACACCAGTATTACCCATAGTTGCTATAATCTGACCTTTTTCTACTTTCTGGTTAACTTTTACTGAAATTTCCTTCAAATGAGCATATCTAGTCTGAAAACCGGAGTCATGCTCTATCCTGATCAAAAATCCTGAAGGACCAGAATTCCCAGCAAAAGACACATATCCGTCTGCTGTGGCATAGATAGGCGTGCTTTCGTCATTTGCAATATCTATGCCTGCATGGAAGATTTTGTGCCTATACAAAGGATGTATTCTATATCCATATTTATCTGTCACTTTGCCGAAGGTGGGCATGATACTGGGGGTTGACTTGAATATGGACTCTCGTGATTGCACCTTGTCAAAGATTTCATTGTGCGTGAGATAGGTAAGGTTTGTCTTTGACATGATAAAATTTAGCTTAGACAAGACTGTATTATATAAGCTGTGTAGACTGGTATCAAAGATCAAAAAAG
Organism: Candidatus Cloacimonadota bacterium; assembly: GCA_009782695.1. GTDB lineage: Bacteria > Cloacimonadota > Cloacimonadia > Cloacimonadales > WRIO01 > WRIO01. The sequence continues at coordinate 2,035 of WRIO01000081.1, read as the reverse complement.
AAGGGTCAGTGTAAGGCTCGCCTCCGCTACCCAATGCACGAACACCAGGGTCTATGATCTCCAGCTTCTTCTCTTTTCGTAAGGTGTCTTCCCAAGCCACCATCACCTTTAGCTTCGAATCTATTGCTTCCAATTGATTGGCAAAATATTCTAGCTTCTCTCGGAGCATCAAATTTTCTTTCTTTAGTTTGCTCAGTTGTGTCAATTCTGCGTTTTTCTTCCAAACATAAAATGTCCCGGTCCCGAGTGCAACTACTAATAACAAAACAAAAATGACAATAAAGTGCCCTATCTTACGACTGATACTCAAGCTCACTGACCTTGCAGAATCAGTCTGCATAAAGGTAATATACCATTTTCTTTGTAAGGACATATTCCTCCTTTTAGACTCAATGCCAAGATATTGAACCCTTTCTTTTTGTCAAGATATTTTTTACAAATAATGCATTTTTTTTTATTTGCGAAAAAAAAGAAGCAAAAAGTGTATTCTATAAATGCCGGAACATTCTCATATATGGATGCTATTTTCGGGTTTTTTTGAGGAGAAAGGATCTTTTCTAACGAGAAATTTTCCAAAAAATCGCAATTAAATAACTATAAAAAGGTCACTTAAAAAAAAAAGAGAGGTAAGATATACCTATTTGAGTAAAAAACAGAATCTCGTATCTCTTTATTTTTCAATATGATAAAAAAAATGATAAAAAAGCTTGCCTAAAAAGGGCTTTTTTTTATCTTGGTATTCAGAAAAAAAATTCATAAATGGAGGAGATGGATGGCTCAAAAATCGATTAAATCTCGAGATGGAATGATTATTGGTGATAATGACGAAAATACCAATCTATCAGAAGTGGAAATAGTAGATGAAAAGATAGACAGTGATTACAAGAAATCACCTGTCTTTTTCTATTACGAATGGTGCAAGAGGTGTGGAATATGCATAGCTTTTTGCCCGACAAAATGTTTAGGAAAGAAACCGGATGGCACTCCCATAGTAGAATTCCCGGAGAAATGTATTCACTGCGAGACTTGTGACAGGCTCTGTCCTGACTTCGCAGTAACTGGTGCCAAGAGATAAAGGGGGAGAAATGGCAAAAAAAGAAAAAAAAGAAGAGGTCCCGAGCACACCAGTCGGCTCTTATCAAACTATAAATCCAGCTACTTTGGAACATCAAGATGTGAAAGAAAACAAATTGCAACTATTACAAGGGAATCAAGCAGTCGCCTTAGGTGCCTTGGCAGCGGGTGTTAACTTCTTTGCAGGTTATCCCATCACACCTTCGACCGAAATAGCTGAAATTTTATCAGAAGAGCTGCCTAAGATAGGCGGCAAATATATCCAGATGGAAGACGAGATAGCCAGTATGTGTGCTGTGATAGGTGCCTCGCTTGCAGGTGCAAAGGCAATGACAGCCACCAGTGGACCGGGCTTCTCACTGATGCAAGAAGCTATCGGGTATGCAAAACAAGCAGAAGTACCATGCGTCATCATAAATGTCCAGCGAGGTGGACCTAGCACAGGTTTACCCACCAAACCTTCTCAAGGTGATATACAACAATCACGCTGGGGGAGTCATGGAGATGCACCTGCTATCGTGCTATATCCACACACTGTAAAAGAAGCTTATGAGCTCACAGTTCGAGCCTTTAACCTTTCTGAAAAATACAGAACTTGTGTGACACTACTACTCGATGAAGTGCTTGGGCACATGCGAGCAGCAGTTACCTTGCCTGACTCTCATGATTTGCGAGTGATCCATAGGCTAAAGCCTTCTGTGCCACCCGAATGGTATAAACACTACGAAGAGAACCAAAAATATCCTTCTCCTGTAGCTAGCTGGGGAGAAGGATACCGTTTCCATGTGACCGGTTTAGCTCATGATAGCTTAGGCTATCCCACCAATAAAAGCAACGAAGTGGCCGTGATGATGTCTCGATTAAAGAAAAAAATCATTCATAATATCCGTGATCTTGTGCAGATAGAGTCTTTTAGGATGGAGAAGGCAAAAATAGCTCTTTTCGCAGCAGGTATTTGTGC
>WRIO01000080.1 GCA_009782695.1 Candidatus Cloacimonadota bacterium | reverse complement strand
GATTCATTTATTGAGTGAGTTTTTTAAGGTTATGGGCGATCCCACTCGGTTGCGAATCATAAATTTTTTATACAGTCAGGAGCTGTGTGTCTGTGATTTAGCGGAAAAGATGCAAATGAATCAGCCGGCTATATCGCAGCAACTAAAGATATTGCGTCAAGCGAATTTGATAAAATATCGGCGTGAGGGCAGGCATCTATACTACTCTTTGAGCGACCAACACGTAATGCAGATATTTGATCAGGGAATGATACATATAAAGGAGTGAAAAAATGAAGAAGTATATACTAGAAAATTTGAATTGTGGTCATTGTGCGGGAGTGATAGAGGAGACATTGCGCAAGCAGAGCTTTGTGCAGGCGGTATCTATCGATTTTAGCACAGCGTCTATGCTGATAGACACAGCAGAAATGGGTAAAGTAAATGAAATCATCAAGTCTATAGAGCCTGATGTCACAGCGGTGGAGTTTGTTCGCAATGCAGAGAGTATCACAGCTGACAAGTCTAGCTTTCACCCTCGTAAAGAGCTATTTTTCACATTGTGTTGTTTAGTCCTCTTTGCTTTTGCGATGGTCTATCATCACTTTTTGGCACCCAACAGCCCTGCAGAATGTGCTGAAGATAGCAGTTTTTTGTCTATAACCAGAGAAAACATGGTTTGCATGATCATCTTTGTGCTTACCTATCTGGTGTCTGGTTATCGTGTTCTTTACAAAGCTTTTGTAAACATTCGGCACGGAGGTTTTTTTGATGAAAACTGTTTGATGACCATAGCAACTATAGGGGCTTTTGGTATCAACCGTTTTGAGGAAGCTGCGGGAGTGATGATATTTTACAAAGTGGGAGAATTTCTACAAGAGCTATCTATCCACCGCTCGCGCAAGAGTATAAAGGCACTGCTGGAGGTTCGTCCTGACTATGCCAATATCATGATAGACGAAAAGATAGTGCAGATTTCTCCCGATTTAGTGGATGTGGGCGCAGAGATTATCGTAAAAGCAGGTGAGAAGATACCCCTTGATGGCACTATCATTAGCGGGTCAGCACAGATAGATACATCAGCTCTGACCGGTGAGTCAGTTCCCCGCACTTATAAAGAAAATGACGATGTGCTAGCGGGTATGATAAATCAGACAGGTTTGTTGACTATCAAAGTAAATAAGCTTTTTATGGAATCTTCTATCGCGAAAATACTTGATCTTGTGGAAAATGCGGTGCATAAGAAGGCAAAGACAGAGATGTTTTTCACTACATTTGCGAAGTATTACACCCCTATCATCATAGGACTAGCACTGTTTACGGCTTTTGCTATGCCTTTTTTATCGACAGGTGCGGAGACAGAAGTAAAAGACTGGGTTTATCGCTCACTTGTGATGCTGATGATATCCTGCCCGTGTGCTTTGGTCGTCAGCATACCGCTCACCTATTTCGGAGCTATCGGGAGTGCCTCTCGAAAAGGGATTTTGATAAAAGGGTCTTCTGTGCTTGACACACTAAAAAGGGTGAAAAATATCGTTTTTGACAAGACAGGCACGTTGACAAAAGGGGTTTTTTGCGTGCAAGAAATCGTTACTTTCAACGATTTTACAGAAGCTGATCTTTTGGCTTCTGCCTCTGCTGTGGAAGCCCAGTCGAACCACCCCATCGCCCAATCTATACTGCAAGAGTTTCGCTCAAAATATCCCGACATGCAAAGAAATGATGCTATCAATGATTTCAAAGAGGTGGCAGGATTAGGCATATCAGCTGTGTTAAATGAAAATTTCACTTTGATAGGCAATGCCCGATTGATGAAACAATATGGGGTAGATTTTACAGAATTTACCAGCATGGGGACGGTTGTGTATGTCACTATAAATAATACTTTTGCAGGATATATAGTGATAGGTGACGAGATAAAAGCAGAAGCATTGCCTGCCATAAAAGATTTACAACAGCGTGGTGTGGGTTCTATTTTCGTGCTGTCGGGTGACAATGAAAAGATAGTGACCAGTATCTCGCAAAAGCTCGAAATCACTAAATTTTATGCTGATTTATTACCAGAAGACAAAGTAAAAATACTGCAAGAAATCATAGACAACACCCCCCAGAAAGATAAGACAATCTTTGTGGGAGACGGTATAAATGACGCTCCTGTACTTGCTCTGGCAGATATAGGAATCTCTATGGGAAATGTGGGTTCAGACGCCGCTATCGAGACAGCGGATATAGTGCTAATGAATGATTCCTTGACTAAAATTCCAGAACTTTTGGATATATCAAGCTCCACTCGGAACATCATAGTGCAAAATATAGTCATCGCACTCGGTATAAAATCACTTTTCCTTGTGTTGGGCTTTTTGGGTATGGCACAGATGTGGGAAGCTGTCTTTGCTGATGTGGGAGTGACACTTTTAGCTGTCCTAAACGCAGGCAGGATACTACGCAAATAGAGATAGGGAAAGGTTTTTGTAGGGAAGGTAACCCTTTGCCTTCCGCAAAATACCAGCCAACAGTGACTGTATAGTTAATCCACTTATCTTATATTTTACTTCTACGGTATCTGAGGAGACTAAATTTCCCTTGACAAAAATATAGCTTTTTTTAGTATGGTATGTGTAAAAAAGGGAGTAATAATTTGTATTTTAACGATGCTTTAAAGAGCAGCTTGCAAACGATAATTAATCACAAATTCCGATCATTTTTGACTCTGCTGGGTATCATGATAGGTGTGACCTCTGTGGTGGCGATGTTTTCGTCTGTCAATGGCATAAAAATGATCATAGACGAAAATATGTCAAAGATGGGGTGGGAGAACAAGCTAGTCATACAGCCAGGTTCAAACAGTAGCCAGCGTATGGGCGGTAGGGGGATGTATTTTTCTTTCCGAACGAGTTCAGCTGGCAAAAAGACAAAGCCTATCTCTTATGAAGATTTCGAGGCGATAAAGAGAGATGTGGAAGCCAAGTATCTTTATGGCTTTATTGAAAACTGGTTTCGACGCACTACGCAAGGCTCCAAAGGTAAATCTGGGTCAGAAACTATAGTCTTCACTTCTGGGACATTAGGTGCATGGAACAGGTTGCGGGCTGTAACAGAAGACTATTTTCACTTGAATAATTATGAGCTAAAAGAGGGTCACTTTTTTAATGCCTTCGAGATGAGTCGAGCCGAGAAGGTCTGTATAGTCGGTCCTGGTTTTTCAAAAGATGAGCTTGATGGCGAAGAACCTTTAGGTAAGTATTACACAGCTGATGGGCATAGATTTCGGATAGTGGGCGTGCTGGACAACGACCCCATGGAAAAGACACAAGGAATTTTTAATTTTAACAGTTGGCAGAGACGAAGTGACCTGCAAGCTATCTATATACCCTTAAAAACAGGGGCTACTTACCTACGTAGAGGGATGGCGCTCGACAATATCACGATGCAATCAAACGATTCTGAGAGCTTTAATGATATGCAAAATAGGGCTTCCCAAGTGCTGCTATCACGCCATAATATGCAAAAAGATTTTACAGCAAATGATGTCGGGGCAGAGATATTAGAGATAACAAAGGAGCTCGAAGATATGATGAAAAAGTGGTCTATCACGCTGTTTGTGATAGCAGCGGTTTCACTGGTAGTAGGGGGTATCGGTCTTTTCTCCACACTGCTGATATCTATAAACGAGCGTATGATGGAGATAGGAGTGCGTAAATCTCTCGGCGCCAAAGACAGCGATATTTTCTTTTATTTTATCACAGAAGCCATCACGCTCTCTGTCATATCCGCTATATTCGGTATCTTGCTGGGGATTTTGATAACCTTCGGTCTCGGTGCTGCTATCAAGACACATGTCCCTCTGGCTATGATCAGCGTGTATATCGGGCTTGGATTTGCCTTTGTGATAGGCTTTCTCTCAGGATTGTATCCCGCCCTGCGAGCCGCTAATATAAACCCCATACAAGCGATATATTACTTTGAATAAATTATTAATTATAAATTATAAATAAAGGTGTCCTGCGGACGGGTTTAAATCTCGTAGGGAACGATGCCCTACCAACTGCGTTGGAATTACTAGTTACAAAAGACAAGTTACAAATTATTGTGTCATTCGGACGGATAGCTAAGCGAACATAGTTCCCTACGAAATTTTAATAAATACCTTATTTTCTACCTTTTAGCTACGATACGCTGTATATCTGCTCCGAGGCTTCCCAGCTTGTCTTCTATCTTTTCATAACCCCTGTCGATGTGGTATATTCGCGAGATTTTGGTGGTTCCCTCAGCTACCAAACCAGCTAAAATCAAGGCGGCACTTGCACGCAAGTCACTAGCCATCACTTCAGCCCCTGAAAGCTGCTTTACCCCCAAAACAGTAGCGGTGCCATCTTTTACTGTGATATTTGCCCCTAATCTATTTAGCTCGGCTGCTTGCAAAAATCTATCGGGATATATGGTCTCTTTTATTTTACAAGAACCATCTGCTAGTGTCATACAAGCCATATATTGTGCTTGCAAGTCGGTGGGGAAGGCGGGGTAAGGCGCGGTGGTTATATCTATAGGCTTTATAGTTTCGGCAGGGAATATAGTGATAGTGTCTTGTGTTTGGGCAAAGGTGCAACCCGTTTTTTCTAATTTTTCGAGCAATGACTTCTGGTGTTTGGGCTCGCAATTTGTTATTGTGATATTGCTCTTTGTGATAGCACCTGCGAGCAGAAAAGTTCCTGCCTCTATCCTGTCTGAAACCATAGTCATTTCGGCGGGATAAAGCTCTTTAACGCCGATTATTTGCAATTCATTGTCGTTTATTCGGTTTATTTTCGCCCCCATCAGAGTCAGAAAATCTATCAAACTATCGTCTATCTCTGGCTCCAATGCTACATTTTTTATCAGAGTCTCGCCTTCTGATATCACAGAGCACAAGATAGCGCTCGCAGTAGCGCCAACAGACGGAAAGGGCATATCTATCACAGCACCTTTTAGACCGTCTGGGCAGTAGCCATATATATTCCCATGCTCTATCATGATGCGGGCACCCAACTTCTCAAAAGCTGACAGGTGAAAATCCACCGGTCTTGAGCCGATAGCACAGCCACCAGGGAAAGAAACTATCGCCTTTCCGAGCCTGCCCAGTAGCGGTCCCATCACATATATCGAAGCACGCATTTTACTCACGAGTTCGTAGGGGGCTTCCCACACATTTATATCGCAGGTATCTATGGTCATGGTGCCTGCTTCGTGGGTGACTTTTGCTCCGAGGTGCACTAATAGATTTGCCATATTTTTAAAGTCCAAAAGGTGCGGAACATTGTGTAACACGCACTTCCCGCTGCACAGCAGAGCTGCTGCCATCACGGGCAAAATAGCGTTTTTTGAGCCACTGATAGCTACACTCCCCGAAAGTTTTTTGCCACCATTTATGAGAAAACTATCCATTAAATTTTATCCTTATTATCCTATCTCTATCAGATAGGTCTTTATATACTATAAACTCTGCCACTGGCAGTTTGTTTACTATTTTTTTTATACTTTCTGCTTGCTTTTCGCCGATTTCCAAATACAAATAGCCATCTGGCTTCAGCCAGTCTTTTGCCTCTGTAATTATTTTGTTTATACAAAAAAGCCCCTCTGCTTCTGCTACTAATGCCTTTTCTGGTTCAAAATAAATCTCCGGTTGCAAGCTTTTATATTCATCCTGACTGACGTAAGGGGGGTTGGACACTATCAAATCAAACTTTTGCTGTCCGATATTTTGAAATAAATTAGATAGTATAAGGTCGATTTTCACGCTGTTTTTCTCAGCATTTGCCTTTGCTACCTGCAAAGCTTTTTCGTAAATATCACAGGCAGCCACAGTAATCAATGGGCGAGCTTTTTGCAAAGCGATAGCTATGGCACCAGAGCCTGTGCAGATATCCAGAATATGTTCAGCCTGTGATGGCATATCTTTTATTATCAAATCGACCATAAACTCTGTCTCGGAACGAGGTATCAGCACATTCTCATTTACTGCTATCTTGCACCCATAAAAATCGACAAAC
>WRIO01000079.1 GCA_009782695.1 Candidatus Cloacimonadota bacterium | reverse complement strand
TGACCATAAACCTATTGGGTTTTCTCATTTTTCGGATATCAATCTACAGAATAAGATCAGCTGCTATATGACACACACAACAAAAGAAACTCACCAGATGATAAAAAACAACCTTTCTAAATCTTCTATGTATGGAGGATATATTCTTGGCACAGGTGCGAGGTACTGCCCCTCTATAGAAGATAAAATAGTTAAATTTTCCAGCAAAGAACAGCATCATATATTCATAGAGCCAGAAGGTTTGACGACATTAGAAGCTTATGTGAACGGTTTATCAAATAGCTTGCCTGTAGAGGTGCAAGAACAACTGCTACAGACAATACCCGGCTTAGAAAAAGCTCAGATAGTCAGATATGGCTATGCGATAGAATATGACGTGATAGACTCAACAGAGTTACTACCGACTCTCGAGAGCAAGAGGATAAAAGGACTATATTTCGCTGGGCAGATAAATGGTACCTCAGGCTATGAAGAAGCAGCTGCACAAGGGATCACAGCTGGGATCAATGCTACCTTGTCACTTAATGCAATCCAAACGGAGATTGTTTTTAATCGGGCAGAATCTTACATCGGAGTTCTTATAGACGATTTGGTGACCAAAGGGACAAACGAACCATATAGGCTTTTTACTTCAAGGTCAGAATACAGGCTGTTTCTGAGGCAAGATAACGCCGATGAAAGGTTAATGCCACTTGGACACAAGCTGGGGTTAATTTCTGAAACAAAATGGAAACGATTCCTTAACCAACAAGAAATCATAAAAAGAGAAATACTCAACTTACAAACTCAAAATACTCACCCGCATAGCTCCCTTACAGAACCAACAAAACTGATCAATATCATCAGAAGACCTGATATTTCATATGAGGCTTTGCCAGAATATGGCTACATTATACCTGTAGATATAGATCAAACTATTATGAATAAAATCAATGTTCTAATAAAATATTCTGGATACTTAAAAAGACAAGCAGAAGAAATAGATAGATTTTCGCAAATGGAAAATTATATAATCCCCGAAGATATCGATTTCATGACTATAAATAACCTATCTTTTGAAGCACGAGAAAAAATGACTATATTAAAGCCGAAATCCATAGGCCAAGCCTCACGCATATCAGGCGTTAATTTTACAGATATACAAGCTTTACTACTATATCTAAAAAGAGACAAGTAAGATTGTTGCATCCACATGGCGTCTAACATAATATATTATGTGACGATAGCGATTATCAAAGGAAAAAAAAACACAAAAATGCACTTTTGAAAATTGTGTTTTCTTTGAAAAAGCACTGACATAAAATAATGACATAATCGTAACCTTCGATTTATCAACACAAAAAAAAAATTAAAAATTACTATTGACAAAAATATCAATATTTTAGAAATGTTTTCCTATATTTCCTTTTTTAGGAGAAAATAATGTAATTACTTGTTACATATAACTATAACGATTTTTAATAGGAAGAGGTGTATTATGAAGTTAACAGAGAATGCTTTAAAGATTTTAGAAGAAAGGTATTTTCGAAAAGATCAAGAAGGAAAAGCAATCGAGAATTGGGAAGGTTTGGTAAAAAGAGTAGCGGCAAATATCGCAGGGAAAGATAAGGTCAATTATAAAAAGTTCTACAACTTACTTGATTCTTTGGCATTTTTACCAAATTCGCCTACATTGATGAATGCTGGAAATGATCTACAGCAGCTGTCCGCTTGTTTTGTGCTACCCATAGAGGACAGTATGGATAGCATATTTACCACGATAAAGAATGCGGCATTGATTCATAAGAGTGGTGGTGGTACTGGATTTAGTTTTTCAAAATTACGTGAAGCAAATTCTAGAGTACTTTCTACAAATGGAGTTAGTAGTGGTCCTTTAGCTTTTTTGCAAGTGTTTAATTCTGCTACAAATGCAGTAAAGCAGGGAGGCACACGAAGAGGTGCGAATATGGCAATCTTAAGCATAGACCACCCAGATATTTTAGATTTTATTACAGCAAAAGAAAAGACAACAGAGCTAACGAATTTTAATATAAGTGTAGGAGTAACTGATGCTTTTATGAGAGCAGTGCAAGAGGATGAAGAATATGATTTGATATCTCCTCGAGACAAAAGGGTGATACAGACCTTGAAAGCAAGGGATGTTTTTGCAAAGATAGTGAAGCTTGCTCACAAAAACGGAGAGCCAGGTATCATCTTCCTTGATAGAATAAACGAATACAACCCTACCCCTCATATTGGGTCTATAGAAAGCACAAATCCATGCGGTGAACAACCACTGTTACCAAATGAAGCTTGTAATCTGGGATCTATAAATCTGACAGTTTTTTACCAGAACAATCAGTTTGATTGGGATCATTTAAAGCAAGTTGTTCGCGACAGTGTAGAATTCCTTGATTGCGTGATAGACAAGAACAAGTTTCCTCTTCCTGAGATAGAAAAGATAGTGCAAGCAAATCGTAAAATAGGGCTCGGCGTAATGGGTTGGGCTCATTTGTTATATAAAATGGGAATCCCTTATAACAGTGAGGAGGCAATTAGTTTTGCTGGTGATGTCATGGAGTTTATAGACTATTATGGTAAAGAAAAAAGCATGGAAATGGCTTTAGAAAAAGGTCAATTTCCGAATTTTAAGGGTAGTGTTTATGATAAAGGGACATTCAAAAGAGAGAAAAAGAACCTAGATTGGGATAGCCTACTGAAGAAAATAAAGAAAAACGGTATAAGAAATGCCACTGTTACCACCATAGCTCCGACAGGCACAATCTCTATGCTGTTAGAAACGTCAGGTGGGATAGAACCCGAATTTAACCTGTATTATACTAAAAAAGTGATGGATAATAAATTCTTGAAATATGCAAATAAAATTTTGGAAGAAGCAATAAAAGTCAGAGGAATTTACACAGAGCAGTTAATGGCAAGAATACTAGAAAACGAGGGGATAGAAGGTTTATCAGAAATCCCTGATGATATACACAAAATTTTTGTGACTTCTCACATAATACCAGTTGAATGGCACATAAAGATGCTGGCAACATTTCAAAAATATACTGATAATGCTGTATCCAAGACTATAAACTTACCAAATGAAGCCACAGAGAATGATGTAAAAGAAACCTATGAGACTGCATGGAAGCTCGGTTGTAAAGGATTAACTGTTTATCGTGACGGATCTCGCGAAGATCAAGTGTTGCAAGTAAGCAAGACCCAAAAAATAGATGAGTCTACCAGTGACGACACAAAGATAAAACCACGTAAGAGGCCAGAAATAACCTCTGGTATCACTAGCAAAATAGAGACTGCTTGCGGAAATTTATACGTAACTGTAAACTGTGATGAGCTAGGTCCTTGTGAAGTATTCATCCAGCTTGGGAAAGTTGGCGGTTGTGCTTCTGCACAGCTCGAAGCGATGGGGAGATTAGTTTCTACAGCTTTGCGAGCGAATGTGAAATTGGAGTCGATAATTCGACATTTAAAAGGAATCCGCTGCCCAAACCCATATCGAGTGAAAAAAGAAATGATAGAATCTTGTGCCGACGGTGTAGCGAGGGCTCTGGAAACATTTCTTACATTGCAAAACCAAGGAAAAATAAACGGGGGTATTAAGGTAAATGAAATCGCTCGTTTCGATTCTGGAAAAATATCCCTCGGAGAAGTATGTCCTTATTGTGGTTGCACTTTACGAAGAGAACAAGGCTGTATGGTTTGTCCTACTATGGGCTGTGGTTTTAGTAGATGCTAATATCACAAGTTTAATATTTAAACACCCCCTTTTTTAGCATAAAGGGGGTGGGATATAAACTTTTAGTGGTGAGTATATGAAACTTATAGATTTAATAAAACAAGAAAAAAAGTTTTTCTCTATAGAAATCACTCCTCCTTTCAAGAACAAATCGATAAACTCGTTATTTACAACTATCGAAAGGATATTGCCATACCAACCTGCTTTTGTGAACATAACATATCATCCTTTAAAAATAACTAAGTTTACCCATGACGATGTAGACATTATTATAAAAAAGCATGTCAACCCATTAGGACTGTGTGCAGCTATCAAATATAAATACAACGTAGAAGTAGTTCCACATTTTGTCTGTGCAGGTATGAACAAAATAATGGTCGAAGACACTCTGATAGACTTTTCATTTTTAGAGATAGATAATGTGCTTGCCCTCAGGGGTGACCCTGCTACTGCTAACGAAGAGTTTCAACCCGTCGATGGAGGTTATCGGTATGCTAGTGAACTAGTCTCGCAAATCGATTCGATGAAGCGACCGAAATTTATAAACACCGAAGATAGATATCAAGCTATTGACTTTTGCATAGGAGTAGCTGGATATCCTGAAAAACACAAAGAAGCTAGTAGCTTGGAGAAGGATATCAAAAACTTGAAACGAAAAATAGATGCAGGAGCCGATTATATCATTACCCAGCTCTGTTATGAGCCTGATACAATACTCGATTGGCTTGATAAAATAGGACAAGTGGGAATAAATGTTCCTGTCATACCTGGTCTAAAACCATTGACATCAAGTAGTTTGCTCCTTTCACTAAAGAATAATTATTCTATAAACATACCTATCGCATTGGAAAATAAAATTATGCAAGCAAAAGATAAAAGTATTGCTTATGATATAGGAATAGAACACGCTTGTGATTTTAGCTTAAAAATGCTCGGTTCTGGTTGTCATGGTATCCATTATTTTACAATGGGAAACGGTAAAGATATAGTCGATGTTGTAAAAAGAGTGTTTTGAACCCTTTTGAAGAAACATAAAGAAACTTTTTAAAATCTTAACATCTAATGTGGATTTTCAAAAAATAACTTGCCAAAAAAACGCATTTTTTTATTTTGGTATTCTTATATAAATCAATAAGATAAATAAATTTTTAGTATCGGAGGATAGATGTCAGGACACAATAAATGGAGTTCTATCAAGCATAAAAAAGGAGCAGCAGATGCCAAAAGAGGTAAAATATTTACTAGAATAGTAAAAGAAATAATCCTTGCAGCCAGAGACGGAGGAGGCGACTTGTCATCGAACCCTAGGCTACGCACTGCTGTTCAGACTGCAAAGGGTGCGAATATGCCCAAAGATAACATTGAGAAGGCTATCAAGAGAGGCACTGGCGAAATAGAGGGAGCTGCTTATGAAGAGGTAACTTATGAAGGATACGGGCACAACGGGGTTGCGTTGATAATAGAAGTAACCACAGATAATAAGAACCGATCCGTTGCAGAAATTCGCCATTGTTTATCAAAATATGGTGGAAATCTTGCTGAAAGTGGTGCAGTAGCTTGGAACTTTGAAAGAAAAGGTTCTATCGAAATAAAAATCGAAGGGAAAAATGAAGATGATTTTATGATGCAAGCCCTAGATTTTGGTGCTGATGATATAAAAGTAGTCGATGATATTTTTTATGTTTATACTGCTCCAACTGATTTATATAAGGTATCTTCAACTTTCGAAGAAAATGGTTATACCATCGAAAAAGCAGAACTAACAATGCTTCCCAAAAACATAATCAACGCAGATGATGTTGCAGAAAAACTGATAAAACTAATAGATAAGCTGGAAGACCTTGACGATGTGCAAAACCTATATGCGAACTTTGAGATATCTGATGATGTGATGAATAAAATAAATCTGGACTAACCTTTGTCTGTAATCATCGGAGTAGACCCTGGCAGTAGAAGGTGTGGCATAGGCATATTACATGTAGAGAATAGTCGAATAATAGCCGCTGGATACGATATTATTAAGCTAGATAAGATATGTAAGCTAGAAGATAAGCTACTTTTTATGGGAGCAAGTTTAGAAAAAATTTGTGAAGAGTACAAGCCTACTGTTGCCGCAGTCGAGGCTATCTTTTACGGCAAAAATATACAATCTGCTTTCACACTAGGGGAGGCAAGGGGAGTGATATTATATACATTAGCTCACCAGCATATACCAATATTCTCTTTTTCACCTCGTGAAATCAAACAGTCGGTGACAGGAAAGGGAAACGCTA
>WRIO01000078.1 GCA_009782695.1 Candidatus Cloacimonadota bacterium | reverse complement strand
CAGCTGGAGACCATTGGGTGTTCTGATCCCATTCATACACTTCAAAAACAGGGGCTAACTCTTGAAATTCTATGTTCTCGGTAGAGTATGGATTTGCTAAAAAATGTTTACCAGCATCTACTATTACAGTATTTTGTTGGGGTAAAATGTCTATCCGCCAATTTCCTGTAAATCGCCTCACATTCCCGTCTAAGCTGGTGGCTTCGACCACAACTCGTGAGTCATTCATCAGCACATTAAAAGGCACGCGATACCGAACACTTGTCTGCGTAGGAGGTATATAATCTGCCACGACCAAGCTGTCGGTTTCAGAGACCAAAAGCACTTTGACATGGTCTACTAAAAAAGGATAATTTGTGTTAAAATTTATCGTCATCGTTTGAGGAGCCCGGTAAAGCATATTTTGTTGGGAAGCAATATTTACTATGGGTTGATATTTTCCGATATGCAGATAAAAATCTTTATATGCAGTATTCGTAGAAGTGTAGACATAATCTTGCGAGAATAGATCCACAGCTATGTTATTTGCCACGTCATGCAGCACTCCCATGCAGTAGCCTGCGGGTAATGGGTGTTCACTCCGGATTTTGACCTGGCTCTGGTTACTTCGCACACGTATAAAAAATGTTTTATACTGCTGGGTCAGATCATATTCTGCTACATATTCTTGCGAAAGCCGTATATTGTTTCCCACAGGAGGAAAGCTATTTTTCCAAATAGAAATTTCTGTGAAAGCAGCAGGTAAAGTGCCACTTTTGGTGGTGTCATAGACTGAACCATCATAGCCGTCTGTCGTTTGCGGACCATAACTAATTCGGCAAAAATCTGAGATCACGCCTCTATCACTTTCTGCAAAGATAGTAAAAACAGGTCGAGGATAACCGAATAGTTCTGTGCTTTGAACCTCCACATACCCTGTGTTAAAAACCTTTGCCAATTTATAATGATAATTTTGGTCATTCTGCACTTGGGTATCGATGACTGTGTAAGAGCGAGAGCCAATACCACGAATCAACAGATCAGGGTGCGTCATCCAATCGGCAAGAAGAGTCAGCTCCTGCCCTTCCAATCCCTTGTAAACTCTAAAACTGTGCAATTGGTTTGGTTGTGACCCACTCCAGGAGACCACTACACCCGCTGGTGAAGTGTAATTTGTAGTATTCATAAAATTTGAGAAACATGTGGTAAACTCTATTTCTGGCGAATATTCAGACCTATTTCCCGCTTGGTCGACTACTCGGATCTTTGCTTCGTAGGTGGTGAGAGGTTCCAGTCCTGTGATATTGAGCTTCGATAGCATTACATTTGCCAGGGTCGCACTCCCGCTGTTTCGCGATAGTATAACGGGTTGAGCTTGATTCCCTTCGGCACAAAAATAAATCTCATAGCCGTAAAAATTATATAAGTCGACAGGGTCCCACTCCACAGTGAAATGTCGGTTTTCTACGACAGTCGCCCGAAAGTTTTGTGGTGGCACCGGCAATGGTAGATTCCCTAATGCACCCTCAAAAGTAGTTTCCAGCACCACTTTCATATTTTCGATGGTAGGGGTGTAAAAGGCTAGCACGTTTTCAAAGCGGCGTGATTTGTTCCAGCATCCATCTGATAGATTATAGCCATGAAACCACCTGTAAACATTCTGGCTGCGCGGATAGCAGTGTGGCAACTCTGCAAATTCCACATGAAAAAAATTGCTGATATTGTCATAAGGATTTACTGCTTCTGTGGTGTGTAAAAACTGCACATTTGCAGCCGCTCCGGGCAAGGTGATAAAGTTATTCACTTCCACTTGCACTTGACCATTATCATAGATAAAAGGTGCTTGATTTTTATCGTAATTTACTCCATAATAGTCATTTAAATACACAGGAGGGTGGATACCGATAGTGTTTGCAGGGAAAACTAAATAATCTGTTTGATTTATCAAATCCAATTTATTTGAGGACAAGTCACGCACTGGTAAAGTCGGAAAAGCTGTGCCGGGTGAGCTAGACACCTGGTTGTAAGGGGCACCTACATGGAGCGAACTATTCCAATCAAAGCTATGCAATTGTGCAGAAAATTCTATCAAACCAAATGAACTGCGTATCTCCTGGCAAGCTGCTTTATAAAAATTATTAAAGGGATGAACTTGCTGACGAGAGGGGTCAGAGTTTGAACGGTTATTCGTGTAGTCTGATGGCTGACCTATGATGGCTGCTTCACGGCTTGCAGATGCATAAAGTAAATATCTGGCATCCCATTTTTGAAAAGCTGACACTGCCAAAGGAGGGACTATAAAATCGTCACAGGGATGCACCACATTTACTATATAACGTTTCGTAGAAGCTGGATTAACTATAAAAATACCCCACCCATAATCAAAGCCGCCTATAACAGGTGGCAAACGGTCATCACCATGATCGTCTACTAGCTCCATATTTAGTTTTTCCCTTAGCATATAATACACACGCTCTGTATCCGTGTCATGAAACTCGACAACTTGATAAGGAAATTCATATATATCTATCGCCTCTTGCGCTATTTCATATTCACCTTCTATAAATAAATTTACCACTTCGTCCCAGTTCTCGAGTTCGTCCTCCTCAGGAGTGTAAAATGTGCCAAAAGGGTGGTCGGGGTGGTTTCTGTAATACGGAGTGTAGGCATTATAGTTCACCCGAACATAAATCCGAACCTGGTGGCTTATCCAGTCGTCATATTCACATCCTTCTGCCTCCCCATACATAAATCCCTGCAATGAAGCAGTCTCGACTGTGATAGAAAAAATCACTGCCTGACCTAAAAATATCCATATCAGGAAACTCATGATGACTAGTCTGATACTCATATAAACCTCCTTTTTAGTCTGCTTTATCAAGGTACCTAATTTTAAATATCAGTTTTTTTGTCAACTAAAAAAAAGCTGTTAAAATCAATGTCTAAAATTATTTTGAGATTTTCTCAAAAAAATATTGACAAAAAGAAGTATTTTTAAAAAGGTGGCATACGGAGAAATTATGCTAAATATTAAATGGTATGGTCATTCTATGTGGGAAGTTACCATAGACAAAAAGAAGATATTATATGATCCTTTTGGCGATATAGGGTATCCTTTACCTTCTATCGAGGCTGTGGATATAGTGATATCTTCTCACGAGCATGCCAACCATAGTAATTTCAAGTCGCTTCAGAAGTTGGTTTTCAAGAAAATCAATCAAATAGGGACATATTATGTAGATAATGTGACAGTCCGTTTGATAGAGGTCAGTCATGGGCGTTTTGAGGGGAAAAAACTGGGTGATACATTTATCAGTGTCATGACAGTGGCAGGTCTCTCTATAGTGCATTGTGGTGATATAGGTGTAATGCCAACTGAGAGTGTTCTCTTCGACATAGCTACCCCGGATGTCCTATTTATACCCGTGGGCGGCAGCTACACTATCGATGCTGCAGTAGCAGGGGAAATCATCAAGGTCGTCAAACCGAAAAATGTGTTTCCCATGCATTACAAGACTGATGTCTTGACGATAGAAAATATAGAAGGGATAGCACCTTTCCTGAAACTTTTTCCAAAAACAAAAATCATAGAAGCTGACAATGTAACTTTAACCAAAAAAGATTTTAACACCGAAAAAACTCAAATATTCAAGCTTGATTATCCACAAAGAGCTTCGTCAGGGAACGAAAATATATAAATAAAGGAGTATGATGATGAAATTTTTACCAAAGAGTAATTATGAAAAGTGGGCTTTTGTTAGTATGGCTAAACTAGCCGGCATTTTATTCTGCTTTTATCTGCTATTGGAGCTAACTTTATTAAATGATTATAGCCTATCAGTATGGATTCAGCAGAGCAGAGAAAAGAAAAATATCACTGCTAAAAATGAGAAATTATCTGAAGATAGCGTGAAATTAGCCGAAACTATCGAAAAGCTAAAAAATGACCCAGTATATTTGGAAAATTACGCACGTGCGAACTATACTATGCTAAAAGAAGGCGAAACAGTATATAAATTTAAAACTGAGGAATAGCAAAGTATTTTTCCCTGCCTTTTTACTGGCTGCTAATCTGCTGTCTTAGCTGTCTCTTTTTGCCATAAAATATGCAATATGTCCAGTTCGGCAGGCTGTATATCCACTATGTGGGGTTTGCATGCAGATAGTATATATAAAAGACAGGGTATCTAGTAATAAATAAAAAACGATAGGAGATATAATGCCAAAGAAACAAGTAATAGCCACTGCGAGTATAGGAGATAGCTATTTGATAGACGTTCAAGCTCGCCATTTTTCATATAAAATAGACCAGCCAGCACCTGTGGGAGCTGATTCTGCCCCTACACCTCTGGACTACTTTTTATTTTCTTTAGGTGGTTGCATGTGCACCATAGGAAAGACTTTAGCCGATTACAGGAAGATAGCTTTGAGGAGTATAAAAGTGGAAATCAATGGCGATATCGACACAGATTTTTTGCTTGGCAAGACCGATGAAGGTAGAGCTGGTTTCACAAAAATACAGATGAAGGTAAATATCGACGCAGATATGACCAAAGCAGAGAAAGAAGCTTTTGTGGAAGAGATAGAAAAGCGGTGTCCGCTTGCTGACAACGTAAAAGAGAAAAGCAACATCGAAGTGATAGTTTCATAATGCCTCTGCCTTATGTAGATAGTATAGTATATGGACCTTTGAAATCAAGGCGCCTCGGCAATTCGCTGGGCTTGAACCTTTTGCCCGCAAAGACCTGCTCGCTAAACTGCGTGTATTGTGAGGCAGGTTCGACCACAAATCTCACTATCAAAAGGGAGTCTTATATACCCTTGTCTACCATCATTAGGGAGCTGGAACAGCAGATCAAGTGTCACTCGGGCATAGAATATTTGACTTTATGTGGCACAGGGGAGCCCACCCTACACGCAGATATTGGTCAGCTGATAAAGTTTATAAAAAAGGAATACCCTCAGTACAAGCTATGTTTGATATCAAACTCCACTATGTTCACAGACGATGAACTGCTGCAAGATATAGCTTTATGTGATCTTGTGATGCCCTCTTTGGATGCAGTGTCACAACAAGTTTTTAGAGAGATAGACCGCCCTCACCCGGATTTAGACATCAGTAAAATAATCACTTCCTTGATAAAGTTTAGCAGTATATATCAGGGTGAAATGTGGTTGGAAATATTTTTTTTAGAAGGGGTAAATGACACAGAAGCAGAGCTATCTATGCTAAAGGATGTTTGCTCGCAGATAAAACCTGACATAGTGCAGATAAATTCTCTCGACAGGAAGGGGATATATCAATGGGTGCGGAAGGTTTCAGAAAAAAGATTGCTAGAAATACAAGAGTTTTTAAAGCCTTGCAACGCTAAAATAGTATAACAAAAGGTGGCAACGAAATTACTCGGCGCCACCTTTTTCTTTTTATATTCACGACGATAGGTTTTGACTATTCCTCATCCTCCTCCTCTTCATCTTCGTCAAAATCTTCGTCATCATCGTAATCGTCGTCCTCGTCATCATCATCTTCATCGAGGTCTTCTTCGTATTCATCCTCATCGAAATCCTCTTCGTCCTCTTCATATTCTTCTTCATTATAAAAATAATCGTCAAAGATTTCTAACACCTTCTCATACACTTCTTCGTCCTCAATGGGTATGATCTCCACCTCTTCTCCGTGATCTTTAAAGCCGAATATTTGGTATTCATCTTCGCCCATAGGCAATAAAGCTACATATTCTGTTCCTTCATACTCTAGCACAGCGCGGATTATGCATTCTACTTCTGTGCCGTCTTCATATTCTAGCATCAGGGTTCTTACTTCTTCTTCCTCTTCTAATTTTTCTAAATCATTCATGACTCTTTACTCCTTGTGTATTGATGTATTTTATGGTTTTAGCCTTCATCGATTTCGTCAAAAATCGGCAGGCTGTTTTGCTTCTCGTTATCGCTGATTTCTTCATAATCTAGGGCATCTATTTCCGTAGAGTCAACAGGTATTTCTTCCACTTCTTTTAGGTTACGACTGATAGCTCTTGTTCTTATCTCCGCTTTCTCTATGACATT
>WRIO01000077.1 GCA_009782695.1 Candidatus Cloacimonadota bacterium | reverse complement strand
TATTTTGATAGAAAAGCTTTATATCAGCAGTCCATACACTCTGGATAACCTAAACATACATCCAAGCCAAAATTACGAGGCAAAAGGCTATACCTTTGACTATGACACGGATTTTTACCAAAGCAAAGACAGAGAACTGGTATATCCGAACACCTCATACCATATCAGTGAAGTGGAGACTATGCGTGACCACCAATTTATCACCATAAATGTCCACCCGATGCGTTATAGACCCGCAAAGAAGTCACTAGAAATCACAGATGAGATTAGCATGACTATCTATCACAGAACATTGAACCCAAATCCCTCTTATTATTTGCGTCCACAGGTCTCCCGTTATTTCGAGGTGGTTTATGAAGCCCTTTTTGAGAATTACAATCAGATCAGGCTACCAAACCCGATTTATCAAGAACCTTCACTATTGATTGTTCATGGGCAGATGGCAGGAACAGGAACCAATCTGCAGTTTTTAAACCAACTGGTAACCTGGAAAAAGCAAAGAGGGATGAAGGTGGAGACAGCCGTGGCAAGCGCTACTGCCTCGGGTAATTCTGTGCCAGCAGGGACTTCGCAATCTGCTATCAAATCTTTTATCCAAAATAAATATAATCAGGGTGATGTGGAGTTTGTGCTTTTTGTGGGTGCTTGCGGAACAGCCTCCAGTTCAAATTTTAATGTGCCTTCTGTCGGAAGCTATGATTACAGTGATTGGAATTACATGCAAATGACTCCGGGCGATTACCCCGATATATTTGTGGGCAGGTGGTTTGTGGACAGCAGCAATGCATTAGATGCTTATGTCAGCAAGGTGATCCATTATGAGCGAGAAATCAATGTGGGGAACACCAACCTTGATTGGTTAGGTGGCAGTCTTTTGGTGGGCGACACAGCGTCATCTTCGGGGATATCTACAAAAATAATAAATAAATATATAAAGTCAATAATGCAGGAGTATGACCCAGCTCATAACTTTACAGAGTTTTATCCAGCTAGCGCTGTAAATGCGACCTTAAATACAGGAAAAGTGCATTTCTCTTTTCGTGGTATCGGAGGTATGGCTGGCATACCAGGGCAAGTTTCGTCCCTGACAAACAACAATAAATTATTTAATGCAGTTGCTATCACATGTGGCACAGGAGGTATGAATGGCTATTACGATGATTATATCTCCTTAGTTACCAAAAAATACAGTTCAAGCGCTCTGACGGGCGCGATATCCGCTGTCGGTATGCAAAACAGCTTGACCCACACAGCCTGGAACAATGTGCTGCAAGGAGGAATCTATTACGGACTTTATCCAGCAAAAATGGAGACTATGGGTCAGGCAACGCTTTTTTCAAAATGTAATATCATAAACACCTTTAATAGCCCTGGTTTTCGCCCAACAGCAGTGAATTTCGCTAGCTGGTTGAACTTAATGGGTGATCCCTCACACAATGTGTTCAAGACAAAACCAAAGACTTTCTCCACTGTCTTTCCCACCTCTATACCTACAGGGACAAATAGCCTTCGCTTCGAGATAAAAGACCAAAACGATGTTCCTGTCCCGAACACGTGGGTCACCGTTTCCCAGTTTACAGGCAATCTCGATTCCAATCCTGTGATAACCTACCTGAGCAAAGGTATCTCAGACGAAAACGGAGTGGTGTATATAAATTTAGACCCAGAACTCACCGGCAACTTGACACTGTTCTGCTCTCGAGCAGATTTTTTGACCAAAAAAGTGACTATTAGCCCCACTGCTGGTGCTGCCGTGTCTGTGCAAAACTTTGTATTAAACGATGTTCTGGGCAACAACAACGGCGAGGCGAACCCGGGCGAGACTATCCATCTGACTTTAAATATAAAAAACTATCAAAGTATAGCTGCTAACAACCTGACAGCTACGCTAACCTCCGAAGACCCTTTGGTTACTATCGACAATGGGACTGCCACTTTAAGTAATATCAGTGCCGGAGGGACGCAAAACTACTATGACGCCTTTACCTTTACAGTGTCTCCCCTATTCCCCGATTTGTTACTGCTCCCTCTCAAAATAAATATCACAGACGGCACAAATATCTGGACATCGTATATCACCACGGTTGTGAAGGGGGTGAACCTAAACTTTGTGAGTATGACACCAAACTATGTTCCCATTGGTCAGCCCTCGAATGTCAGCTTTTCGTTGAAAAATAACGGCTCTTACAGCGGTTTTAATCTCTCTGCCCAGCTACTTTCTCGGCACTCTTATATGAGTATTTCTGACAATGCAGCGAGTATCGGCACCGTGCTACAAGGGCAGACAGTCAATAATATAGGTCCTTTTACCATATCAGTCGCTGACGCCATTTATCCGGGTATGAGCCTGCCAGCAGTCTTGTATATCTATAACAATGACGGCTTTGAAGAGCTTTTACCTATCCGTATCCAAGCAGGAAATAGAACACCTACTGACCCCACAGGTCCAGACGAATACGGCTATGCGATGATAGGTAGCAATGATTTGAACTGGTATCCAGCCGACACAGAGGTTGTCACACCGCAATATAGGTGGATAAACGCCAAAAGGTTAGGCACAAATACAGGCATCACAGATTATAGCTCATATCAAGAAGGAGGTGCATTAAATGTCACACTACCCTTTACAGCCTCTTATTATGGCAATCAATTTGACAATATCTTTATCTGCTCAAACGGTTGGTTCTGCTTCGGCACCAGTGACCAGCGTGACTTCCGCAATGTGCCTATTCCTGGACCGATAGTTCCTCGTAATATGGTGGCACCCTATTGGACAGATTTGGCATTCGGTGATTCTTATGGTGGTGGGGTTTATACATATTATGACCAGCAGGACGCAGCTTATGTGATACAATGGGATAGTGTGCGATTTATTACTCCCACAAGCTATGGTTATTGGAATGTCTCCACCGATAGTGTCACTTTCCAAGCTATCATTTATGACCCAGAAGTGCATGGGACTTCTATGGGTGACAGCCCGATAAAGCTACAATACCACCGATGGAATCCAGGTGGTCCTGGCAATGTAACTCATCCTATGAACTATGTATCTGTCGGTTTCCAAGACGGAACAGCCTTGCGCGGTCTCACTTATGTTTATGATAATATATATACCCCCGGTTCAGCGCCCATAACCAATGGCTTTGCGATACTTATTACCCAACCTATCTTTATGAATGACAGGTCGTATCTACAGCTGCAAAACACCTTCTTATATGACGAAAATGGCAATGGCATCATAGAGGCAGGAGAGAGCTTAGACATCGGAGTGGTCATAAAAAATATTGGTTTAACTACAGCTGAAGAGGTGAGGGCAACCCTTACAAGCAATTCGGACTTTATCGAAATTTTAAACGATACTTCAGACTTCCATGATATACCTTTTGGAGAATCTAGCTCAAATTTTGAATATTTAAGTCTTTTGGTAAGCCCAGACACTCCCGATAACACCGAGATAACGATAAATATAAAATACTCTGTGGAAAGCATTTATTCGCCGAACTACAATGAGTGGAGTAGCAATATCAAATTCATAGTGAGAAAGCCGTCTATGGTTTACCGCTCTTACCTGATAAATGACAGCATGGGAAATGACAACGGTATCGTGGAACCAGGCGAAACTATCAAATTAATCGCCATCGTCGGGAACACTTCAGATTTAGATATTTATGAGGTGATGGGCAATATACTTTCGCAAAGCCCTTACCTGACTATAAACCAAGATAGCTACTATGTCCCGAATATACGGGCAAACAACAATCAACAGTTTATCTTTGAAATAACTGTAGCAGAAGACACACCAGTAGGGACAACTATTCCTCTATATATGACTTTTACTCCCATGAACGCAAATACAGTGTATCACAACACAAACCTGAGCACAAACCAAAGCACCTCACTGCTGGTTCACCCTGGTGAGGTTTTACTCGACTCGTGGCAAATCAACGGTCTTTATGGGACATGGTCTATATCTGACACAAACTATGCAGGTGGCACACCCCCTGAGATAAAATACACAGGCACAAATGTCACAGGTAGAGTGCGGTATATATCACCTACGATGGACGCTCGCAATATAAATAGCGTGATAGTGACCTTTAAAAATGCCGCTAATGTGGATATACCAGATGTGTTGACACTGCAGGTAGAGGCACGGCATACCTACAACAGCAATGAATGGGAGGTTATGTGGTCACAAACTTTCTCTGAAAGCTATGGAGCTTCGGATGTGGCGATACCTTTAAATACCCACCTCGGCGGAAACATATTCCAGATTTCCTTCACTTTGGTGGGCAATTTTGCAGGCATCAACGAGTGGTTTCTGGATGAGATTATAGTCCAAACAGACTTTGGCAACACTGCCACCGTAATGGGTAATGTAAATGTGCTAAACCATCACCAGAAACCTATAGCACAGCTGGGTGTAAAGGCAGACTACTACACAGGTAGGGTGAAGCCCGACAGCTCTTATGTGCTATATCTACTGCCTCAAACATATCATAGTATCGCCTTAAATGACCCTGACTACGAATATGTCACCAGTTACACTGAGATAGCTATCGCCGGTGGTCAAGCGATAAGTGATTTAGATATGAATGTCTACTATCGAACCAGACCGGGAAATCTAAGGCGCCAGACCACAGACGAGAGATATCTAACCTTGAAATGGGATCATGTTTATAATAGAACAGAAGACTTCCTCAATTTTGTAGAGTTTGAGATATTCAAGCAAGCCAATTCGACAGAATTTGTAAAGATTTTGCAGCCTGAGATAGATTATTTAGGCTATGATTCCCCGCACAATAGGGATATTTATAGCTTTACCGATGACAGCCTCGAACCTTTTGAATTGCTGAACAAATATCGCTACTCTGTTCGGGCTAAATACGCAAGGGGATACAGCGACACCACTATGGTTTATTACGACCCTGTCGATACTTATGACGACCCTGACAACCCAGAAGATTTCGATGGCACTGTCGGCGATAACGACGATATCGTTCCTGCCGTAGAATTTGCCTTGTATCCAAACTATCCGAACCCCTTTAACCCCTCCACCACTATCAAGTTCGCCATACCCGCCCCGAGCAAAGTCGATATCAAGATATACAATATCAAAGGACAACTCGTCAAGACGCTAAAAAATGAGTTTATGGACAAGGGTATCCACAGTGTGCAATGGCACGGAAATGACAATAACGATCGAGCTGTCGCCACAGGGATTTACTTTATCCGTATCCAAAATGAAAAGAATATAGCTATCAGAAAATCGCTACTGATGAAGTAAAATACAAATTATAAATTATAAATTATAAATTATAAACGTGGTGTCCTGCGGACGGATTTTGTAGCGGAGAGCTTCCAGCTCTCCATTGTCCCGTTAGGGAAAAAAATAATGTGTCCTTCGGACGGATGTTGTGGAGAGCGAGGACGCTCTCCGCTACTGTGACTTTTATATTGACAAAATAGGGTAATATATTATCTTTGCACGAAAAAATACCTAGAAGGAGTGAAACTATGAAATATAACTATTTGATTTTGATAGCTTTTATACTCTTCGCAGTGGATGTCTATGCTCAAAATACCTTTGATGCTATGAAGTGGAAGATAGAAAAGCCGACAGCTATCAGTTTAGAATCTGACAACATCAAGAATAAACAACAAATTCACTGGCATAGAATGGGTTCTATATATTATGAAGTTTCAGAGGATTCCTTGACTACTTTTCATGGTAAACATACTCTTCGGGTGTCCGCTGTAAATGAGAATTGTCTAACCACCCCGTCCACCAACTTCGTTGGAGATTCCAAAAGACAAGATACCAATGACTTGTAATTTGTAACTAGTCGTTAGTCATTATTTATAGTCCACCCCTCCAAATTGGATGGGAATTAAGCGGAGTGCTCCGCACGGATGTGGCGGAACGATGTTAGTTTCGCAAGGCTGTTCCCTACGAAAAAGTAATTTTGATTTGAATGTTGTGGAAATTACTCTTGACAAATAAACTGCATTTTTTAGAATGGCAAAAAATAAATCCATAAGAAAAGGAAATTATATGAGAAAAAATATTATACTTATTA
>WRIO01000076.1 GCA_009782695.1 Candidatus Cloacimonadota bacterium | reverse complement strand
CTCTTTGGTATATACCTCATAAACCTTACAGACAAGGGCAGGTATTTTTTCGACACCTTGAAAATAAGAACACCCGTCATTGGTACTCTCGTGCTGCATTCGATTATGTCGAAATTTGCCCGCACTTTCAGTATCCTGATGGCTGCTGGTGTCCCTATCATGGAGACACTGGAACTTTCTGAAAATGTTGCCCAAAACGCCGTGGTCGAAAACGCTGTGCGAAAATCTAGGGTAATGGTGAAAGAAGGCTATACGATAGCAGGTGCTTTCCGCAAGACAAATGTTTTCCCCTCCACTCTACTACAATTGACTGCCACAGGGGAGGAGACAGGTGAGATGGACAAGCTGCTCGGTAAAGCTGCAGAATTCTACGAAAAACTGGTAGATAGTGTGATAGACAGATTGACCTCATTGATAGAACCTATGCTCATCATCTTGATGGCTGTGGTCGTGGGAACTATCATCGTGGTGATTTACTTGCCTATATTCAGCCTCGGTATGGCTATCGGCACAAGCTACTAAACGATAAAAAACAAAAAAATAAAACGGCGATCTAGTATCGCCGTTTTTTATTACTCTATGGGTTCTCCTGCGGAGAGATATGGTATTTGCAAGGAACGATGCCTAGCGAAGCGAACATCGTCCCAAAAAATATCTATGCATAGCATACCTTAAAATTCCCGTAGGGAACAAAGCTCGGTAGAAAACTAGTCATTGTTCCGATTTAATAAACTAATGATCATTATTAATATCAGACAGAACGATGTTCGCTTCGCTAGGCATCGTTCCCTACGGAGACGCAGATTTACAAGTTATAGTATAGGTTCATCTCATAGGGGTGTGGTCTATTTGCTATAGCGTTCACTTCTTTCATTTTCAGCTCTATCCAAGTGTCGATAAGCTCCTGCGTAAACACTCCGTTTTTTAGCAGGTAAGCATTGTCTTTTTGCAAGGCTTTTAAAGCTTCTTCGAGGTTTGTGGGAAGTGATTTCAGTTTATCTTGTTTTTGTTTTGACCAGTTGAACACATTGTCGTCAAAAGGACCAAAACCATTGTCTGTCGGGTTTATTTTATTTTGGATGCCGTCTAGACCAGCTATCAGGATAGCGCTCATAGCCAGATACGGATTAGCAGTAGCGTCGCCGGGTCTGTATTCTATTCTTTTTACGGCTTCTGTGTGCAGGTAATTTGGTATTCTGATAGCGGCACAGCGGTTTGCAAGCCCATAGAAAAGCTTTACAGGAGCGTAGAAACCAGGCAGAAGTCTTTTGAAAGAATTTGTGCTGGGGTTACAAAAAGCGGTAAGTGATGGAGCGTGTTTTAGCACGCCCCCGATAAAGTATAAGGCTTCATCAGAGAGGTCAGCGTAGTTACCCTTTTTCCAAAAAACATTTTTACCCTGTTTACGGAGCATGATATGGAAGTGCAGTCCACTACCAGCTTCGTTGTAAATCGGCTTTGGCATAAAGGTCGCAGTGCATTCGTAATCGAGGGCTGACTGCCGAACTATGTCTTTCATGATCAGTACATCGTCACATATTTTGGGGAAGAGGCTCGGCTCTGTCTCTATCTCTTGCTGCCCTGCTATGCCTACTTCTGGGTGGTGATACTTCACATTTATCCCTCTTTTTTCCATTTCATTCACTGCTTGTTGGCGGATATTAAAATACCTGTCAAATGGCGTGTTGATATGATAAACTTCGCGTTCTTGCTGCCCCATATTTAGTATATCTGTGTCGCCTTCTGCCAGACAGTCTTTGCCTTGACCAGAGGATAACCGGAAACCGCTATCGTATTTTTGATTGCGAATTTCTGCCCCTTCAAACACATAAAATTCCAGCTCTGGTATCCAAAAAGACTCATCGGCTATCCCTGTGCTTTTCATATACTCTTGGGCACGATTTGCCACACTGCGTGGGTCTTTGCTAAACCCTACGCCTGTCACTGCATCGCAGATAGTCCCGAGAACCTCTATGACATTGCCCGACTCTGTCTTGTTTACATACACTGTGTTTAGGTCTGGTTTGATGATCCTGTCGCCTGATTCTATACTCCCCATACCCGGCAGGCTACTACCCGAAAAGGCTACACCGTCTGATATAGCGGCTTCTAACCTGCTGACAGGAAATGTGATGTGATAGCGCTTACCGTCTATACCGCAGTATTTCAGGTCGATAGCACACACACTGTGTTCCTCTACTAATTTTTTGATTTTGTTTAAGTCCATGACTCCTCCATTTATAATTATCTTTGTTATATTAACTCATTTGCTTAACACTAGAATAATGTTAGCTGCTCATATTTTAGATTTGGCTCAAAATTTGAGATAAAAAGCTCTTTTTCATTTTGCACAGAAGTTTCAGTCACATTTCTCATTCCGTAAATCATATCTTGGGACACCACATTCGCATAAGAAAAAAGATTTCTGATATACTGGCTGTCATCATAAGTTATCAGCCATTTATGCTTGCAAGATTTTATATTTTCAGCAAAGCGCTCGTGATTAAATGATTTGTGCAGGTCTCCATTTTTCCCATAAAGAGCCGATTTCGTGGCAGTGTAATAGGGTGGGTCTAAAAAGATAAAGACATTCTCACCATCTGCTGTCAATAATTCTTCATAGTCGTAATTCGTTATCTTTGAGCCGTTTATTACCGTCGCTAAATCATTTAACCGGCGAATGCTTCTCTCTGTAAACCTGCCTTTAAAAGCACCTTCACTATAGCCACCACTAAGGGTTGTTCCAGAAAATGTTATCCTATTGAATATAAAAAATGCAGCAGCAGTTTCGACCTCGTCAAACCCTGATAAATTGTCCTTTAAGTATCTAAAAAGTTTTTTGCCATCAGGATATCTATCTCTAAATTCATATACTTTTTGGATTAGTGCATCGATGTCTCTTTGGGCAACTATCCAAAATTTGTATAGTTCTAAGTAAATATCATTTATCCAAAACTGCTTGTCTGGAAACCTTTGTTTCATTCTAATAAAAACAGACCCTCCTCCTAAAAAAGGCTCTCTAAATTCATCAAATTCTGGCATATATTTTTCTATGCGTTCCACAACTCTGCTTTTGCCACCAGGATAACGCAAGGGAGATTTAATCATTGTTTAGCCCCTCTGATTATCCCTTTACTTTAATAAATTATTTAGGATATTTACAAGTGATTGTTCTGATACATTATTTACCTTTGTATGTGGAATATCTAGTTTCTCTAAAACATAGCCAAATCTTTTATAGCCATGAGGTTCTCGTAGGCAAACCCAGTGTATTCCTAAACTATCGCATTGGTTTTTGTTTTGTTGTGAAAGCGTGTCTGCTATAAAAACATTTGTGTCACGGGCTATAATAGCATCAGCACTTTCTGGGTTACCCTTACCCATTAGTTTAATTTCGCAAAGATATTCTATTCCGCCAGATAATAAGTAAAAATCAACTTCTCTATCAACTTTTTTGCCCTTGTCTTTTACAAATTGGGTTGCATTGTAGTTCTCATTTGGAACTTTAAAGAGTTCACACAATGTCAACATCAGATATTTTTCCACATTTTTTCCCGCTGTTGACCAAAGTCCTCCTCGTAGAGCGGCTCTTTTGACAGCGAGCGTGTTTATAACTAATAAACTTTCTGAAATGTTTAATTTTACACTAACATTGTTAAATTCTATGTTAAGTTTTATATCAATTTCTCCGTGTTCGTCAGTTAATTCTTGGATAGTGTTATATAGTTTATCAAAATGTTCATTAGCATCTATAACTATATTTCGTGTAGTAGAGCCATACATATTGCTAATAGTTTTTTTATTTAATCCTGAATTTACAGCTATCTCGTCTAAATTTAATGATTCATTCAGAAAAGTTTTTTTATACCACTCGATAGTGATATCATGAGATTCATACTTTGCGATAGCTACCCTACTGAAAAATTCTATTGCAAATTGCAAAAATTCTGCATTTATAAGGTTAACTATTTCTATCCGATAATCTTTAGAAAATAGCAAACGGCAAATGATATTTTTAATAGTTTGCTCAGATATCGTCATTTTATACTTTCCTTAAACTCTGATATGGTTAAAAACTTTGTCATTCTTTCCTCAAGTAAAGATACCTTTTGTTTTGATTTCATATATTCAAAATATATTGGTTCTTTTTCTGTCAGAAAAAATAAACGATTAAGAGATTTTGCTGTTCTACCTACTGTGCCACTTCCACCAAAGGGGTCAAATATTAGATCACCTTTAAAAGAATAATATTTAATCACTCTTTGACATAGTTCGACAGGGAATATTGCTGAGTGAACCTTGTCAAAACAAGGGTCAATTTTCCAGACATTTGATGTTTCAAAACCATCGCTCACTTTACTTTCATTTACAGTTTTATCGTCATAGCAGTGAATGTTCCAATCCAATAATTTTTCTGTAGATTTTCTGTAAACCATCAAGTATTCTGTTACGGAATTAGGCTTATAACCAAGCGGTTTACGGTGCTGCTGAAACCCACCATTCCTATTTTTTACGCTTGCTTCTGGCTTTAACCAAACAATATCGTCTATAAATTCCCACCCGTTTTTAACAAGTAGTGGGTGCAGGTCAAAGGGAATACTATATCTTTTGCTGGAATGAGAACGGCTTACGCGGGGGATAATGATGGGTGAGGTATTTACTATCAGAAATCTACCTTCTTTCGTTATCCTGTGGGTTTCTTTAAACACATTTTCTAAAAATTCTAAATATGCTTGATAGCTAGGATAGATTGAATAATCGCGTGCATTGTAATATGGAGGAGAAGTAAAAGTGAGGTGGACGCTATCATCTGGGACGAGTTGTAATGCTTCTAAAACATCAGCATTTACAACTACATTTTTCAAGTATTCATAAGTTTCTCTGTGAGGTTGATTGTTTTTTGGGCTTTTATTATTTGAGAAATATTCTTTGTAAATTATGCTTTTGACCATTTCATTTTCGTGGTTAATTAGCGGACGAAGGTATTGCTCAACTTCTGGGTCATTTTCAAAGACCATAAGTCCACGAATTGCTTGGCAAATGATCTTTGGGTCTGTGTCTTCTAGGAAACTAAATAACATTTCTTTGTTTTGTGGTATTCGTTGCCTACCTATAGATGACACTATTTCTCTTTTTACAGCAGTGTCAGTCTCCTTTTGAAATAAGTTATAAAGTATTTTTGTATCAGAATTGCCATTTAGTTTACCTATGTTTTTTACAGCATTTAGCCTGACTTGTGGGTGACTATGGTTTAATAATATATACAAAAAACCTGCATTAAACCCTGCAGGAAGATGACCTAAGTTCTCAAGCACATAATTTATGCTACTTACATCATTTAGCCCTTTCACTAACAGAGCTAGTTCTTCAGTGCTTCTTTTCTTTAACTCAAATATATTTTCTTTTGTTAGTTGCATTTTACCTCTAATAATTCATCAATAATGCTTCAATCATGGAATTTCTATTCTCTTCAAAGCCACCTATGAAGTAAAAGTGTTCTTTTGAGATTTTGTTGCAGTTTGTCCATATTTTCTCGATATAGTCATTTTTTCTATACCTATTTCCCTCCCATGTAGATAGCATAAATTTAGCTTGTGTCAACCGAAGACAATTATATAGTTTTTGCTCATCAGTTTCATTCCAGCTATCATAGTAGTCGACATGCCTACCAATGTATGGAGGGTCACAGTAAATAAAGTCATCCTCTTTTGCAAGCTTTAATGTATCTTCATAAGATTGACATAAAAAGTTCCAATTGTTTACCTTTATCATAAATTCAAAATAATTAACTTGATTAACTATTTTCGTGATGTATGCCTTCGAAAACCTATCAGGTTTATGACCGTAAGGAACATTATATTTATTTGATTTAATATTATCCCACAACGCAAGCGTATCTGCCATTTTTTCAGGTGTGTCCGGTGCGATTAAATGGCTGATAACCGAAGTGTCAAGGTATAATTTTAATCGTTTCATTTTTGATATACGAGTTTGTTTTTAAAATTTTTACAAAGATAGCATTTTTTTGTGATAAACATTTATTTTCGCATAAAAATCCCGCCCCTGTCCTGAAAACACAAGCGGGATTTTAAAAGCTTC
>WRIO01000075.1 GCA_009782695.1 Candidatus Cloacimonadota bacterium | reverse complement strand
CAAACATATTATAATATAAGACTATCTGAATTAAATTTGCGAAATATTCTCACAAAGTTGTTTTTTCGTCCCTATTTTTTTCACTTCTATTTATTTTTTTCTTGACTTTAAAAGCTATTATTTTTTTTGTGTTTGCAAGAGAAAAGGTTTGGGGTAAGGGTAAATATGATTGTATTGACTTTAGCCACTATCGCATTTATATTATATTTTATATTTGAATATTTAAGACATAGAAAGAATGTAATGTCGATACCCATCAGGATCCATGTAAATGGAACTCGTGGTAAATCGAGTGTAACGCGTTTGATAGCGGCAGGGCTTCGTGGTGGTGGTATAGCGACGATAGCTAAAACAACAGGCACTTTGCCACGCGTGGTGCTACCTGATGCGCAGGAGTCTGCTATCATCAGGCTAATGGGTGCGAATATCATAGAGCAAAAATATATTTTTCGCTTTGCAAAATCACTGCGACCGCAAGCGATAGTGGTGGAATGCATGGCTGTGAACCCGATATTTCAATGGGTTACAGAGCGTATGTTTGTAAAATCGACCATCAGTGTGATCACAAATACGCGGCTGGATCACATAGACTTGATGGGCTCGACTGTAGATAGTATCGCTATGTGCCTAAGCAATACCATCCCCGAAAATGGAATATGTTTTACCTCAGAAGTCCTCCGGTTTCCTATCCTAAAAAATATAGCAGACCAACGTAAGACAAAGATCCACAAAGTAACCCCTTTAGATGTGACGGATACAGAAATATCAAAATTTAATTATATAGAGCACAAAGACAATGTGCAGCTCGCACTGGCTGTTTGCGAGCACTGTGGTGTGTCCCGTGAAGATGCCTTGTCGGCTATGCAAAAGGCGAATCCCGACCCTGGTGCCTTGAAAAAATATGTGGTCAATGAAAAGGATAAAAGACTGGTTTTTTACAATGTTTTTGCTGCCAATGACCCAGAATCTACTGCCTTTTTATATAGGTTAATGACAGAAAATCTCAGACCTGAAGCTACTAAAATGATCATGCTAAACAGCCGTGCCGATAGGTTTTTTAGGTCACAGCAATTGATAGATTTTATCCCTGATGTAGCAGTAGATTATGTGCTACTAACCGGTGAAGTGCCAGAGAAGGTGTTCGCTTACGCTATCAGCAAGAATATACCGAAGGAAAAATTAGTAGCATTGGGCGAGATAGACCCGAAGCTTGTTTATGAGAAGTCTCTAGAATTGACAAAAAAGGAAGCACATATTTTTGGTATAGGCAACATAGCAGGCGCTAGGAAATACGGGGCTCATCTGGTGAAACAGTTTAAAATAAAATCAGAAGAAATATAAATACCTTTTAGGAGGAATAGTGATAGAAGCAGCAGTGGGAATAGGTGTGATATTGAGCTTGGTTTTTGCCGAGCTTTTGGGCGCATCCGCAGGCGGGATAGTTGTGCCGGGCTACATAGCATTGTATCTCGACCAGCCACAATTTATAGTGATGACTCTTGTGGTCAGTTTAGTGACTTGGGGTATCATCCGCGTGATCAGCACCTTCACTTTATTATTCGGTAAGCGTAGAATGGTTTTGTCTATCTTGATAGGATTTATACTGGGGTCTGTCAGCAAAAATTTTCTACTGCCATACATTACCTTTCTAGATATGCAGCTGTATTCTATCGGCTATATCATACCCGGTTTGATAGCTAACTGGTTTGAGCGACAAGGCTTTGTAAAGACTATGACTGTGATGTTTATCGCTGCCGTGTTGGTGCGGATCACTATCATCATTATATTTAAAGGGGAGGCAAATTTCAATGTTTAGACCTTCACTAAAAAACAACAATTATTTGATAGCCCTAGCTGTGCTTGCGCTTGTTTTGTATTACTTTACCCAAAGCAGTTATCGCGTCCTGACAGCCCAGTGGCACGAGGAAAAGCAAACAGCAGCCCACCTAATGGACACAGCTACACAAATCATCAAAGACGAATTGTATAATCAAGGCTACACGATAGACAAGGTGAACGACCCAAATGAAACAGGTTTGATAGGGGCTAGCGTGTCGTCTATCACCACCAGCCGGGGTAACCTTTCTGAAAGGTTGGTCACCACGAACCCGAACTTTGCTGCCGCTATGGTTGACCTGCTAAAAAAAGCAAACCTCGAAGCAGGTGACTATGTGGCTGTCGGTCTAACTGGTGCAAATCCTGGGGCAAACCTAGCACTGTTTTCCGCTATGGAAACTCTAAAGCTTAGGCCGATAATAATCACTTCTGTCGGCTCTGCGACTTATGGAGCAAATCGGGAAAACCTGACTTGGCTCGATATGGAGCGGGTTTTAGAGGAAAATGGCGTTAGCTCTTTTGTTTCGGCTTTTGCCACTATCGGTGGAACAAATGACCTTGGTCGTGGGTTGCCACCTGAGGGTCGCGAGAATATCATAGCTGCTATCGACCGGAACCAGAGTGAACTGATAGGCGGCGAGACACTTGACGAGAACATCGAGCTGAGAATACAAGCGTATAATGCACTGTTACCAGAAGGCAGGTCTTACCGCGCCTTTATAAATATCGGTGCGGGCGTGGGAAATGTCGGCAGTCTGGTTAATGCGAAGCTGATACACACGGGGATAAATCGAAGGTTAGGCGAACGCAGCTTCAAAGAGCCGGGCGCTATGATGCACTTTGCCCAGGGCAATATCCCTGTGATACATATCTACAATATCAATAAAATAGTTTCTGATTATCGCTTGCCAAATGATATAGTGCCACAGCCGAAGCCGGGAGAAGGGTCTCTTTTCTCGACCCGTATAAACAATGTGTATATCGCTTCTTTATGCTGGTTTATCCTAGTGGCTGCTATCATAGCAGTGATTGCCTTCGATAGACATGACCGCAAATTTATGAGCAATGTAATAGACCCAGACGAGGAATTATGACAGTTTCTAAAAGGCAGTTTTTTATCCTTTTTATTTTTCTTTGTGCCTGCATTTTGGCGCTCCCGACAGCTGCTTTTTGCCAAACAAAAACAAGCTATGTCCCTTTGGAAGTGGGCGAACACTGGTCTCGCCGATCTGTCTCCGAAGAGGGTAGCAATAGCAGGATTTATTACCGACCAAAGCGATTTTCTTATATGGAAATGCAGACAGATGGCACTCAAACTATACAGCTCCGGGCTTTTTCTACCCAAAAGACAAACACGATAGAGGTAAAAATAAAGATAGGCAATGATGAGAAAAGATACACTTTGGATGTGTTACCAGAGAGCAAGAACCTTTATTTCACTGAACCGATAGATATCACTATCCCTGCAGAAACGCAGTCGATATCGCTCTATACACGCAATCCAAATGCCTTTTTCCGCCATTATGAAGTTAAGACCAGATTTATGCAGCCGAAGGTTTACACGTTGCAACCGACTTCTTTTTCGGATGTTCATAAACTAAAATCGGGCGACTCCAGTAGCGAATATCACTCTGCCACCCAAAAGACACATTTAGTGTATAAAATCACAGAAGACGGCACAGTGCACTTTTATTTGCGCTCTATTCGGACGAATAAAAAAGAAGTGTTGGTTGATTTATTCATAAATGACAGTTTACATGAGACTATAATCATTCGAAATAGCACTTCCAATGACTATAGTTTAGGGGATTTACAAGTCTCCACAGGGCGTAGAATAGAGAATATCCACCTGAAAAAAGACGATGTTCTCACCCTTGTGCCACAGTCTGACAACGAAGTGATTTGCAGAATGTTTCTGACCTCGAAGGAGTTTTATTAAATGTGTAAGCCTGTAGTTCGTGACAGTTATTTTTTACTAAAAACTCTTTGCCTACTGTTGTTGCTGTTAACTATATGTAACCTGCATGCAAACCTTGATATCAGATTGCGTGCCACAGCAGAATATGACTCGAATGTCTTTTCCCTTTCAGACTATGATTTTGACAGGTTCAAAGAGGCTCGCGCCTTCGAATATATAGAAACCTCTGACGATTTTAAGCAGAAATTTGACATCAGAGTGAGCTCGCAGGCTATTTATAGAGATATAAAAATCACCCCTTTTGCAGAATATTCCTTTACGAACTATATGAACAATGCAGACAAAAACCTATGGAATGTGTTGCTAGGAGCTGCTGTGGTGAAGGACAAATTCACTGTAAATGGAGCTTATGGCTATTACCCAGACACCTATCTGCGAAAGTATTTCGACACCGACGGCACGACATTCAATGAAAAGTATATTTATGACAAGATGATGTGGCGGGTCAGCTCCTCATACCGCTATCATAGCTATGTGATACCCCTGCTATACGCGAAATATGAGCAGTATCATCACAATCAATATTTTACAGAAAATGACGGAGGGGCTTTTACAGGCGGTGTGGGATGGCGTGTGATGACACGGTATGTAAATGCCGATATGATGTATTACTTGCGCACATTTAAGGCAAGCTCTGACGATGATAAAATTAAATACATAATAGACAATGTAAAAGACGCTTCTTATGAAGCAAATATTTATGAGCTAAAGCTCAGAACCAAAAGGTTTTATCACACTTTATCAGACTTCCGGATTTACTCGAACTTGAAGTATGAGGACAGATATTTTCAATCCCGTATACCGCTGGCTATCGACCTCTACCACACCAGCAGGAATGATAAAATCACCACTCTAAACACAGGGGTGGACTTGTGGCTAACAAAAGCTTTTAGTTTGAAGCTGGACTACCAATATAGAACCCGAAAATCTACCTCGGACTACCCTGCTGTGAGCAGAGACAAAGATTTTGACAAATATCAGCTCAGCACAATGCTAGAATACAATATAAATATTTTTTGAAGGGGAATTTTAAATGAAAACAGAAAGTGACAGAAAGAAAATCAGAGAATTTTTGGACTTACTTGACAATGAAAAGTATAATTTGACCAGGTATTCAAAGCCTGTATTAGTTTATCTCGTGGACGAGAACAAAAGAGTAAAATACTCTATCTGGGAAGAAGATATGCTAAACCGCTTCGGGGTGGAAAATGTGGACGGTTGGGACTACGAAGATGACCTGTCCTTTTGCCCTGATTGGGTGGCAGATGATGAAGATGACGACGACTGGGATGACGATGATGATGACGAGGATTTCTAACAAATTAGAAATTAGAAATGAGGTGTGCTCCGCACGGACGATGTGGGAGTTTAAACACCCAGTCAACTAGTTGACACCCCTCCGATATTGGGTGGGAATTTCTGGATTCTGCCACTCACTCAGAATGACGACAAGGGGCTTTGAACGGCTAAAGCTATGCCTACACATCTTTCCGCTCACCAAGCCATTTTATGACCTCTTCCAGAAGGTCATTTGAGTCCATCCAAAAATCGGGAAGGTGTCCCACACCTTCTTCGGTGCCGTCTAAGTAAAGCTGGCAGGGTATAACCAAACGCGTCTTGGAGTGTGGTAGCGAGTATGTGATGACATTACCCACTGTGCAAGCTCCACCTGTGTTTGTGCCGATTTTTACCACATTTTTGACATTCTTTAGCATAGACAAAGCAGCTTCTCCACTAGACGCGGTTCGTGTGCCTATCAGGGCATAGATTGTGCCATTGTAGGTAGAGGAGGTTTCCTCTGCTGTTTCATTGTCTTTATTTTTGGCGTATATTTTCCAGTATCTTTCTGTGATGTTCTCTTCCTGGTCAATGTATTCTGGAACCATTTGCTCTATGACTGGCGAAATCAAAACCGCACTGGCACAATCCCATGTAGCATTGTCATTCAAAGCGCACACCATTCTCTGTGGGAAGGTCGAATCTCCTCCCGGATTGTCGTGAATATCCCATATAATCTGGTCAGAATCACGCAATGGTTTGCAAATCTCCTCCACTCTGTTTAGTTCTTTCTCGCGTGCTAGTGGATCATTTGGGTTCATATCTGCGAAAGTAGAAGACTTCAAGATGTCTATATTCCCGTGCTTTGTGTGGGTAAGGATACCACTGTTGTTGCTAGGTGTTTCCTTTGCTCTGTGTAGAGGTAAGGTGACTTTTTGTTTATTTACTAGCACATCGATAGAATCAACCTTCGTCCAGCTACCCTTTCCGAGCAGAAAATAGCTTTTATCAGCGGGCGACAGGGTGGGGAAAAATATGTCATC
>WRIO01000074.1 GCA_009782695.1 Candidatus Cloacimonadota bacterium | reverse complement strand
TTCCAGAACTCAGGCGTGATGCCGAAATAGGTTGGTTCTTTTACTATCCCAACTATTTTTCCTTCTTTGATAGTGTATCCTAGCTCTGTGGTAAACTGGAAGTTGTATCTATTATCATCTATCGACCAGGTCTTGGTAAAGTCTAGCAGGTAGCCCTTTTCTGTGTTTTTTATCAAATCATCGAGAGAGCCTTTACCGGGGGCGAGGCAGAAGTTTGTCATCCTGATGAGGGGGAACTCATTTCCAAATGTAGCCAGCATATTGGAGCTTGGCTCTAGATCTAGCAGCGGAGCTATCTCACGAGAGGTTTGTTGGTCATTAAGTATGCCGTTTTTAACTATATCTACGCGGCGTCCAGGAACACCCTCGTCATCTACGATGTGGTAGCCCAATCCGAGTGGATTTGTGCTGTCACTGTAAATGTTCACTATATCAGAGCCATAACGGAAATTCCCTAGCATAGACTTTTTGACAAAGGTTTTCCCTGCATAAGATATTTCCATACCAAATATCCTGTCTGCTTCTGTGGCGTGCCCAGCTGATTCATGCAGTTGCAAGGCAAGGTGTCCGCCACCGATGATGATATCTGCCCTTTCTTCTTCTATACTAGGAGCAGAAAGCAGATCAACCGCCTCTTTGAGTATTCTCTCAGAATTTTCCTCAAATTTAAAGGTGTGCACTTTTTCAAATCCACCCCGGCGAGCATTCATGTGTCCGGGCCAAGTCCTGCAATAGTTTTGTGAGCCGTCAGAGGCTAACACAAATGCAGAGGGAAGCACATCGTAAACTAGACTATCGGTAAATGTCCCTTCTGTGTTCGCATAAATCTTATATTGTCTGTAAAATGCCCCATGAACATGCGAATACACTACTTTGTCTGTTTTAGTAAGTAGGCTAGCTATCTTTTGGAAGTAAGCTATCTTTTCTTCATCTGGCATAGCAAAAGGATTTATCTCAGGTTGGTGAATATAAGTGGCTATGGTAGGTTTGATAGGGTTATACATCACCTTGCTGGCTCTAAACAGTGCTCCTTCTTTGGCGTTTTTGATAGCTTTGGCTATGATTTTATCTATCTCTGCACTTATTACATTCGTGGTGCTGGCAAAGCCCCAGCAACCGTCTATCAGCACTCTAACCCCGATAGCTTCGGAATTTTTCTCACTGGTGAATTGCACTAAGTTTCCCTTTACAAAGTAGATATTTTGGTCATCTGTGCTGGTGTATCGGACATCGCCAAAAGTGATGCTGGGTATATTTATTTTATGTAGTATGTCTTGTATGATATTTTTCATTTTTACTCCTTGTGTTACACTGTCTTGGTCGAACTGCTGATTTTAAAGCCATCCACTTTCACATGTGGCATCGAGCAAGCAGAAATAGAGAAAGTATGATAGTTTTCTGATTGGGGGAAAGTGAAGGCTTTATTTTCGATAGCAGTAAGGTGATTGAGGACGCTCGATATTTTCTCTGTAAATCTCAGGTTGTTTACCACTTTTGTAATCTGTCCATTTTCTATCAGGAATGTGCCATCTCTGGTCAAGCCAGTCAAAGAAGTTTCTTTTGGATTTATAAAGTTAACATAATGCAAGCTTGATATATAAAGCCCTTTCTTTATGCTCTTTATCATATCAGGCAAGCAACTGTCGCCTGTTTTCATCACTAAACAAGCACCACTATTCCCGTTCTCTTTCATATCTAATTTATTTGCATAATAATTGTCCACCAGGAAGTTTTTAAACACTCCTTCCTCGAAAATAGGCAAATCCTGTAAAAGGTAACCTTCTGAGCTATATTCACTATTCACAACATCCGGGTGGCTTGGAGAATCAGTCAGAGTAAAATATGAGGAGTAAACAGCTGTGCCTTCTTTGCCTATCAAATCGGTGTCTTCTCGGTCGATAGCATAACCCTGCAAGCTCGACCAAGCATACATACTTAGTAAATCGCCTATGCAGCGGGGTGCAAGGATAACCTCATACTCGCCAGCTTCGACATCTACTATATCATTTTTGGCAAGCTTGGCTTTTTCCACTAAACTGTCTATCATTTTATTAGCAGCTATTTTTTGTATGTCCTCTCCACCAAAGCACTCTAATACAGTGACTTGGTTTTCATTCGAGACTGCTTTTACCTCAAAATAACAAGGATTTGCCTCTGACATTTTATCGACGCCATTGCTGTTCACTATGTAAGAAGTAACATGATTACAGATAAAAGTGCCATAAACCTCGAAATTTAAAGGTTGTAGGGCTTTAGCGAATTTAGAGAGAATTTCCACCTTTTGAGAAAGGGGCATCTTGTCGATATTTCTTTCTTTTGGTTTTTCTGCTCCCTTTCTAATGTCTTTCTCGATGTCCTTAAAATGTGGGTCACCGGGTAGTTTGTCGATAATCTTTACTGTGTCGTTCATCCTTTCTCGCACTAATTCTTCTGTGGGTGCATTGATATAAAAAGAATAATTTTTTTGACCAGAATAGACTGTGGCAAAGAGTTCTATCACCTCTTTACTGATATTGTAATTCGTCTGACTATGAAAAAACCGCAAAAAATCTGTTTCCCATTTTCGTAGTTTAAAATCGATCTTAAACTGAGGGTAATCCTTTATCACTACCTTGAGTTTTTCTTTTAGGTCTGCCAACATATTGTCCCGCCTTGCTTTATTTATAAGTTGACAGATATATTTTAAAACGTTTTTTGTCAAGGATATTTTTAGGAGAGTTTTACACAATGTAGCATATAAAAAATAGGAAATATTTATTTTTTTAGTTAATATCAAAAGGATAAAAAACGATAATTGCTTCTTTTTTATCGTTGAAACCTTTCTATCAAAAGAGGTTATGCAGCAGAATGAAATATAAACTAACTTTTTTTACCAATCTCCGCAGAGTTTTATGAAAAAATGCCTTGACAATTTTACCATATAAAAGAAAATGACGCGAAACTATATATCTGCATGTTATGCAATTGGAGGAAAAAAATGAAAAATTTAATATTCACGATAGTTTTAGTTTTAGTGATTTTGTCTTGTTCAGAAAGTAATAAAACCAAGAACAGCAGCCCAGATTTTGGGGGATTTAAAGATCCCTTGATCCCATCTATGGGTGCAGAATGGCCTACTAACCCCGTCCTATCTCAATTCGCTTTGAGTGGCTTTGATAAGCCAAACGGGATAGAAGACATAGAACATAGGGCAATAGCAACAGCCACTTCAACAATTTCTGGCACAAAATATGTAGATTTATTAGAAATCTATTTTGGAGTAGCTACGGACAATTCCAGGTATGAAACCGAAAATTATCTTTACAGTAATGGCTATGTGGTAAGTGAAGTTTATGGCTCTAGTTTTTATGGTTGGAAGATTGTAAATAATATCTTGTATTCGTTCGATTGTAGTATACGCTCTTTGGGAGGGCATTTTTATGCACAGAGGACAACTGGGAGCGTTCTGAACATAGGATTTCCATCTACATTTCATCTATCCTTATTTAATATAGATGATTTTCCAAATCTGGCAGGGATTAGCAGTATGTATTACACTATCGAAAATGAATATCAACCTGTTTTTACAGGCAAGTTTTCTGGTGGAAATTTAGACATTTTCATGCAGCTACAAGACTATTTTTCAGAAAAAACAAGCGATGGTGTTTCAGAAAGCCATAATGGATGGTATATAGTGAGAACAGAAAATTTTACATATTACTACACCATACATAGGAGAGGTGAGATAATCGAGCTAGATTTTTCTAGGAACAAAGTATCTGACGACACGATACTACCCTTTTAGCTATGTTTCAACTGGATGATAGGGAGATAATTGTCCTTACAGAGAAAAAAATATTTCCGCTGTAGCAGGCATAAAAGGTCTGATAACCTTTTGACTTTATAGCGGATTAAATACTATGTCCGGAAATGTTACCTAGAGTAACCCTAATTAGAAATGAATAGATGTAAAGTTTTTTTAGGAAAGGGAGTTGTCAACAATTTTGGAGAAAACTCAACTGTCAAAACATAGCTAATACAAAGTATATTTTACATAAAGATGGAGGAGATATGAAAAAAATATTGTTACTTTCAATAGTTGCTTTTTTACTGATTTGTTCCTGTTCAGAAAATCAAAAAAGCACCAATCAAAACACTAACCCTGGTGGTTTTAAGGATCCTGTAGTTCCATCGGTTGGCACTGGGTGGCCACCACAACACATACGTAGCCAGTTCTCCTACGGGAACCTTGAAAAACCAGATGGCATGGAGGATATAGATTATGAGACGATGACCGCAGCTTCTTCTACTTCTACTACGACATATTTTGAGGACAATTTGTCGATTTATTTTGTGGAAGCTACCCACTACTCCAGGTATGTAGTCGAGAATTATTTACGAACAAACGAATATGTAGTTAGCACAAGATGGCCCGACAATAAATATGGATGGAAAGTGGAGCAGAACATCCTATATTGGTTTAGTTATCGGCTAGTCCCATTAGGACATTATCATGCAACAAGAGCAACAGGCAGTAGAGTAAAATTTGGATTCCCCCCAGCATCTGATTTAGCAATCTTTTGTTTTGAGGATATGCCCAGCCCATCAGGTATTAACAATATGTATTATTATTTGGAAACTAATCATGACTCACGATTATTTGGCAGGTTTACAAGTGATACATCGATACCTGTAAATCAGATAATAAACTTCTTTTATGCCAAAACGGGGACGGGAGAGTATGGTGTAAATGACGCTTGGACGTATATGATTGATGGTGACACTGTCTATACATATGATTTATATCGAGAGGGTGATATCGTAAGCTTAGAATTTAATAAGTTTGTGAACATCCCCACAGCAGAAGTGAACGATGTGCTATTGGAAGAGTTTTCTCTCGATGACTGGGAGTTTCCGTCTGGGTTAACAAGTCTAAATTGTCTTTCTAATAAAGTGGAGGAGCGTAATATGTTTGCGGTTTATTTTACAGAAGCGACAGATGAAGCTATAAGATGCATCAAGGCATATTTAGAAACTAAGGGGATAAGCTGTCACACTCCGCATGACACTCGATCTAGCGGGAGCTACTTTGGAAGCAGTACTGATTATTCATATTATTATAAATGTAGTTTCACAGCCGATAATGGAGGGTTCATCAGGTTTTATCGGTTCAAAGAATCAAAATCTGTTTATCATGACATCTTTGAAATGCTTGACAGAAGGAAAAGTATCTTGTATTGACAGTTTTTCCGATAAAATATAATTTAAAAATGTATTGACAAAAAACTGCTATTTAAAAAAATGGCAATCAAATAGAATAATACAAAAATACCTTATACGGAGGAAAAATGAAAAAATTATTACTCTTGTCAGTTTTACTAATGGCAGTAATATTAAATGCACAAGTTAGCAATGGATTCGAGCTTAGGTTAGATCGTTTCTTTGTGAATCCCACAGACGTAGGGCAATGGTCATATTATGACTATTCACATGGATCTTATGACGGTTTCCCTATTAGGATTCAAGGTGACGATGTGGTAGATCGTGGTATCTATATGACCTTTATGAACCAGGCAACAATGGGTCAAAACAGAAGACAACGCCTAGCTTTTGCAAACATGAGTGGAAATGTCCTTGCCTACACAGAGTTTTACAATGGCACTGCCCAAGAAGGCTTTGGCACTTTAGCTATTGACCACGGAACAGGTAACCCCTTTTTCGCTTGGCACGTAAATCAAAATCCAGCTACGCTAAAACCTGAAATAAGATTGATTTATGATACTTATAACTACAGCTATGACCCAGGTTCAGCTATCTCTGAACAGATTGTTGTTTTCGACAATGCCCCACCAGCCAATAGACCCCCCCACCCTTCTTCTAGCCCAACAGTTCGTAATGAAGAATTTGAGTTCTTATGGCCTGTGATTTTTATAGGACCTTCTCCTATAGACAAACACCAAAGAGTATATGTATTTATGTCAAACAGCGGTAG
The DNA here is from genome assembly GCA_009782695.1 of Candidatus Cloacimonadota bacterium. Classification (GTDB taxonomy): domain Bacteria; phylum Cloacimonadota; class Cloacimonadia; order Cloacimonadales; family WRIO01; genus WRIO01. Next base: position 167 of record WRIO01000074.1, on the reverse strand, counting down.
CACATGGAAAGAAGCTAGTGGCACTACAAATGGGTATATGCCCTCCTCTGCAAAGAGATTGGCATTTGCTGATGTAAAATTTATAACCGATGACAGTAGCCCTGACTTTTTTAGCTATGTTTTTAATGTTAATGAAGGTTTGATTTGGTCTGTCAAAGTGATAGATT
>WRIO01000073.1 GCA_009782695.1 Candidatus Cloacimonadota bacterium | reverse complement strand
TGCCGACCAGCCGGGAATGGTTTTCCCAGTGGTGATCTTTGTCACCAAGAAGAAGACCTTCACTTTTGAGATAAAGACCCCGCCCGCCTCAGTCTTGATTCGTAAAGAAGCAGGATTGGCAAAAGGTAGCGGTGTGCCAAACAAGCAAAAGGTCGGCAATCTAACTAGCGAGCAGGTCAAGAAGATAGCTCAGCTAAAGATACAAGATATGAATTGTTATTCCTTAGAATCTGCAATGAGTATGATCGCAGGAACTGCTAGAAGTATGGGTGTGACTGTCAGCGGCTAAAATGCAGCTATGTTTATTTATAGCCGCAAAAAGCCCTAAACAGTCATTTACTATGCTTTAGGTCAGATATATTTTTGGCCTTCACAAGCAGGAGATTATGTTCAGAAGGAGAGTAAATGATAAGAAGTAAAAGGTACAGACAGGCTTCGCAACTTGTGAATCGCCTTCAGCACTACGAGCTAGACCAAGCTATAGAGCTGCTGAAACAGATGCCAGCTGCGAAGTTCAACGAAACAGTCGAACTTCACTTTAACCTAAATGTTGACCCACGTAAAGCGGAGCAACAGATACGCAATTCGGTGGTGCTACCGAATGGCACGGGTAAGGATGTTCGAATCTTAGTATTTGCAGAAGGCGATAAAGCTGATGAAGCAAAGAACGCGGGTGCAGACTATGTGGGAGTGGACGAACTGGTGGACAAGATATCTGCTGGTTGGTTTGACTTCGATGTGGTCGTTGCCACACCGAACCTAATGGGAAAGATAGGAAAACTCGGAAGAGTTTTGGGCCCTCGTAACTTGATGCCGAACCCGAAAGTAGGCACAGTTACGATGGATGTGGGTAAAGCAGTAAGTGAAGCGAAATCGGGCAAGGTTGCTTATCGTGTAGATAAATTTGGCAACCTTCACATTCCAGCCGGCAAGCTGATCTTTGAGAATGATAAGCTAAAAGAGAACCTTATCACTATCATAGCTGCTATCATGAAAGACCGTCCTGCTACTGTGAAAGGTAACTATATGCGGTCTGTCACGCTCACTACCACTATGAGTCCCAGTATCAAGCTAAATGTAAGTCTAGTGACAGCAGAAGCGAAGAAGTAGAGGTGAAATATGGCAAACATAAAACAGTATAAAATAGACAATGTAAAGACCATCAGGGAAAGGCTTGATGGCGCACGCGTGATTGTACTTGTGGATTACAAAGGAATAAAAGTAGATGAGGTAAATAAGCTGCGTAATGTGCTTAGGACAAACAAAGTAGATTATTTTGTAGCGAAAAACACCTGGATACGGATAGCTCTAAATATGCTAGACATAAAGCATTTAGACCCCTATCTGATCAATACCACAGCGGTAGCAGTATCGAAGGTAGACGAAGTGGCACCTGCCCGCGTCATCAAGAAATTCGTGGAAACCGAGCTTGAGAACAAGGAATTACTCAAATTCAAGGTCGGATTGATAGGCGAAGATATCTATGATACAGCACAGCTGAGGATGCTTGCTGATTTACCAAGCAAAGAAGAGCTTGTGGCAAAAGTTCTTTACGGGTTCAATGCTCCTATCACTGGCTTTGTCGGTGTGCTGGGCGGTGTAATCCGAAAATTTGTCTATGCAATAGATGCTATAGCAAAACAAAAAGCCGAATAAAAAATAAAAATACCCTTTGGAGGAATAATGTCTGATAAAAGTCAACAAATAATTGAAATGGTTGAGAAGCTGACAGTACTTGAGCTGTCAGACCTTGTAAAAGCTTTAGAAGAAAAATTCGGAGTAACTGCTGCTGCCCCTATGGCTGTGGCTGCTGGTCCTGCTGTGGCAGCTGCTGCCCCAGCTGAAGAAAAGACTGAATTTAATGTAGTTCTGGTCAACGATGGTGGCAAGAAAATACAAGTAATCAAAGTCGTTCGCGAATTAAACAGTTCTCTTGGTCTGAAAGAAGCTAAAGATTTAGTAGATACAGCACCAAAACCAGTTCTAGAAAATGTAGATAAAGCAGTAGCTGAAGACGCAAAAAAGAAGCTTGAAGAAGCCGGTGCAACCGTAGAACTCAAGTAACCAGATATAATATCGAAAATATAGGGAACGGAGATGTATTTTTCCGTTCCCTTATTATGACTAAAAACGCTAAATAGTAATAAAGGAGTTTGCTTTTGAAAAATGTAAAAAGTTTTTCAAAAATAACGAAAAAATTTGAAGAGCTCGGCATTCCAAAGGTCGAAGTTCCCAATCTCATTCAAGCTCAAATAGATTCTTTTGACAATTTTTTGCAAAAAGAAGTTCATCCACGTGAGAGAGCGGATATAGGTTTACAATCAGTTTTTAACACAATTTTCCCTATCAAAGATGTAAAAGGCTATTATAAACTTGAGTTTGTTGATTATGTTATTTTGAAAGAAAAGTATGATACAGAAGAATGTATCGAAAGAAATTTAACTTATAACGCTCCAATCAGGGCAAAAATGAGACTCGTTATTTATGATGAAGAGGCACTAAAACAATTAAAAGAAGAAAGAATAAAATCGGTGGTGGAACAAGATGTATATTTAGGCAATATTCCGTTGATTACCAATCAAGGCACCTTCATCATAAATGGTGCTGAGAGAGTAATCATCAGCCAGCTACATAGGTCACCAGGCGTCTTTCTGACAGAAGAAGAGACAACCACAGGTGTAAAAAAACCTTATTCTGCGAAGATTATTCCCTCGAAAGGCTCTTGGCTAGAATTTGCCTGCGACGTGCATGATGTGATATATGTCTGCATAGATAACCGTAGAAAATTGCCTGCCACAGTTTTCTTACGCTGCCTTGGCTTTGCTACAAATGACATACTCCGCAAAACATTCTATGACACAGAAACCATAAAGGTGGCTGATGCTATAGACAGATATTTAGTAGAAGATATATTCGCCCCTGTGGCAGCTTCGATGCCTGTTTCGGAGGCTTTAAACAGCTATTTAGCAGAAGATGTGTTTGCAGCAGAAGGCGACGAAGTGTCTATAAAAAACGCCTTAAAAAGGACTATTTACGAAGATATTTTTATAGATGCTCCCCAAAATGTGACCATTCGTAGTGCGGTAGGCAAAGTGCTATATGAAGATGTTTATGCAGATTGCACAGAGACCATACCTGTAAAAGATGCAGCAGGCAAGACATTAGCCGAAAGCGTATATGGCTCCATAGACACTACAGCGGCCTCAAAAACAAAGAAAACAAGCGACAAACCAAAAACAACCCAAAAACTTTTAGTTAAGGCAAAAACAGAACTAACCAAAGACCAGATAACGACTCTAAAAACAGCAAAAATAAATGAAGTAGTTGTTTTAGGTAAAAAGCTTGTTACTAAAGCGAATACTTTGGTGTCAGAAGAAGTCAGACAAGTATTTTTAAATGAAAAGATAAAGAAAGTATCTGTAATAACCAAAGAATTGGTGGTAAAAGCAAAAACTTTGGTAAACAGTGACATCAAAGAAATACTGATAGACAAGCAAATCGATACTATAAAAGTAGTTTCACAAAAAGTGGTAGCAAAAGCAAATACATTGATAGACGAAGAATTGCAAGGCATTTTTTATGATGGTAATATAGAAAAAGTGACTGTAATGTCACAGCAGATAGTTGCCGAAGCAAATACTCAAGTATCAGATGAACTAATAGAAGAATTACTTGCATTGAAAATAGACAAAGTCATGGTAGTGCATCAAGACAGTGAGCCAAATAGAAGATTACTCGAAAACACCATAGCCAAAGATAGCACAAAAGACCAAAGCACTGCTGTGCAAAAGCTTTTTGCATTGATAAAACCAAATGAAGATATCACCGACGAGGCAGCACTTGCATTTATAAATCGTATATTCTTCGATGAAAAGAGATACTCGTTGGGCGAAGTGGGAAGGTATAAGGTAAATAAAAGATTAGGGTTAGACATTCCCCTAGATCACCTTGTGTTGACCAGCGATGACATCAAAGCTATCATATTCAAACTGATAGAAATATATAAAGACGAAGACCAGATAGACGATATTGATCACCTCTCAAATAGACGCGTCCGCACTATCGGCGAGCTGATGGAAGAGCAGTATCATATCGGACTGACCAGAGTCGCAAAAACTGCTTCGGATAGATTGAGCATAGCCAATTCAAACGAAGTCACTGTGCACGAGGTCATCAACCCCAATGCTTTGACGGGTGTAGTGAACTCATTCTTTTTGACTGGCCAACTTTCTCAGTTTATGGAGCAAACAAACCCACTCGCTGCTATCAAACACAAAAGAGCATTATCGGCTTTGGGACCTGGTGGTATCTCGCGTGATAGAGCAGGATTTGAAGTGCGAGACGTGCACTATTCACATTACGGCAGGATATGCCCTATCGAGACTCCAGAAGGTCCAAATATCGGATTGATAGTCTCACCTGCACTTTATTCCAAGTTAAATAAATATGGCTTCCTTGTGACCCCTTATATCAAGGTGGTAAAAGGAAAAGTGCTGAGCGAAGTGGAATACTTAGACCCTTTGGAAGAAGACGAATTTATCATAGCTCAAGCAAATAAAAATATCGACAAGAAGAGGTTATTGACAGATGAACTCATCTTTGCCAGATATAAAGACGAATATATTCAAGCTCGTCCAAACGAAGTTCAGTACATGGATGTGACACCACAGCAGATAGTTTCTGTGTCAGCAGCCTTGATACCTTTCCTGGAACACGATGATGCGAACAGAGCCTTGATGGGCTCGAACATGCAGCGTCAGTCTGTGCCACTACTTTATCCCGAAGCTCCCATAGTGGGCACAGGGCTGGAGAAAATAGTTGCGCACGATGCTGGTATTTGTGCTGTTGCGCCTTATGACGGTGTGGTGGAGAATGTGACCTCTTCGTATATTGATATACGCCCTATCCACACTTCTGACGATGAGATAGAGCTGAGCACAAGCAAAAGAATATATCTCAAAAAATTCTTACGGTCGAACCAAGACACCTGTATAAATCAAAAACCGATAGTAAAAATAGGTGAGAAGGTTCAGAAAAATGACCTTATCAGTGATGGACCGTGCATCGAAAACAACCGATTAGCACTGGGACGAAACCTGATAGTTGCCTTTATGCCTTGGTATGGGTTTAACTATGAGGATGCTATCATCCTAAATGAAAATGTAGCTCGTGAGGACATCTTGACTTCTATTTATATCGAGGTTCACGAAGTGATGGTGCGAAACACCAAAAACGGCAAAGAAGAGCTAGCTTATGATATACCGAATGTCCCCACATACTCAGCCAGAAACCTTGATAAAACAGGTATCATCCGAGTAGGTTCAGCTATCAAGAACAATGATATCATCGTGGGTAAAATCACTCCCAAATCTGCTGATGTCGATCCTTCACCCGAAGAGACACTGATGAGAGCTTTATTTGGCGATAGAGCAGGCGATTTTAGCAACACTTCCTTGAAAGCAAAACCCGGTATGGAAGGCGTTGTGATAGATGTGAAGGTCTTTTCACGCTATGAAGACACCGTAGATTACGAAGAAGAGAAAAAAGAAGATATTAATAGGATAAAAAGAGAACACGATGAGAACATCAGCCGTATAGACGACTTTTTAATGAAAAAACTCTCTGCTATGTTACTCGGCGAAACATCCGATCAGATTATAGACGACAAAGGAAATCAGTTTATAGCTCCCGGAAAGAAAATCACCAAAGAGCTAATCAAAAAGATCAATTTCAAGAAGCTAAACTTAGAAGTATCCTTGATAAAGAATGCCGATAAATATAAAGCTATTTACAGCGATGTAGTTCGTAAAGTAAAGACAGCACTAGAAGAAACTGATAATATTTACAAAAAGAAAAGAGAACGATACAAGCATGGAGACGAGCTTCCCTATGGCGTGATAAAGATGATCAAAGTGTTTATAGCGAAAAAGAGGAAGGTCCAGGTTGGAGATAAAATGGCTGGTCGCCACGGAAACAAAGGTGTGATATCAAAGATATGCCCTATCGAAGATATGCCTTTTATGGCTGATGGAACCCCAGTGGATATTATACTGAACCCGCTCGGTGTGCCTTCGCGTATGAACATCGGGCAGATAATGGAGACACATCTTGGTATGGCTGCAAAGACTTTGGGCTATATAGTCGAGACACCTGTGTT
>WRIO01000072.1 GCA_009782695.1 Candidatus Cloacimonadota bacterium | reverse complement strand
CGTCATAAGATTTTTTATTTTGAGCTGATTCCCTAACAGTTTCAAGACCTTCTGACAAATCCCACATCGTGAAAGCGTTTTGGATTTCGAGTCTTGTCACCCTTTGAAACACACCTTTTGTTGCTATCAAAAAGCAATCGTTCTTTTCTATTTCTATATCTGCGATGATTTCTGGTCTTTCACAAGTAACCCCTATGGCTTCTGTAAATACGGGGTTTTTACTTATTTTAGCTAACACTTCGTTGTTGTCAACTATCGATAAATCTTTATAAGCATTGTTATATTTAGTGACATACTCCAGCTTTCCTTTGCGGAGTAGTGCTATCTTGCAATCACCAACATTCCCAAAAAACATCCCGTCATGGTTTATCAAGATCAATGACAGACAAGCTCCATAATTTTTGAAAAAGGTCCTGTCTGCTGAATAGGTCAAGATAGCCTGAGAGGCTGCTTGAAAGGAGTGCTTTATAGCCGTGACTGAACTATAGCTACCACTTAATTTTTCAAAGTGGCTTTTTACTGCATTTATAGCTAGCTCAGAAATGATTTCTGTTCCCTCGCGGCCAAAGCCTTTCGAGATAACATATATTTTACCATAGTCACCGGAGTAAACGCCATAAAAATCATGGTTTACATCTCTGTAAATGCTTTTTTGAAAAAAGCTTGCGTGTTCAAACTTATATATAGGTTCTGTATCAGTATTCATAATCACCATAAAATGTTTCTGCATTCCACAAATTTGTGTTCTTTAATTTTTCCAAAAAGTAGATATGATTCTCCGTATCCACTTCGTTTAATTTCTTTATAACTTCTTGGGGAAAATTGTTTCGCATGTCTGTATAAGACAAATCGTCTCCCGGATAATAGCTCCTGATCATTTCACCTGTTTCTTTGTCAAAAACAAAGAGAAAGGGAAAAACATAGCTATTCACCACATCAAGTTTTTCATTTATATCATCTATCATAGCATATAGAAAATACCTTTCATAAAAAGTATCATCCTCGATAGCTAAATAATCATAAGTAATAAAAGTGACAGCGTCTAGCTCATAATCCTCCTTGATAGTATCATATATCAGCTGTTGATACCTGTCACGCTTTGGCTCTGGGTAAGATTTCTTACCGTTTAACATCCCTACTCCTTTACATGAAATCATTATAAACAAGTAAATCATACTGTAAATGACCATCCTTCTCAAAATAGCACCCTCACACCCGCTTCTGCTGAAAATTCCTCTTTGTGTAGGTTTTCTACCCTTCGATATCCATCCTTTTCACTAAATAGGTGTTTTACTGATGCAAAGACCTTAAAGTGTCTGTTTAGATCATACTGTGTAAAAGCCGTCACACGAAAAGCATTAGGAAGCGATATTTCTATTGGATCCCTGTCTCTTTTACCGTTGTGTTCATATCTCTCGCCCAAGAATTCTCCTCCCAAAAAGATAGTCAAATATTGCCAGATATATTCGGCAGAAATACTAGCCACGAAGTGTGGTTCCCAGGGTATATGATCAGGCATATCATCACCAGATACATATTCACTTACCATATATTCTGCCATTAGACTTAGCTTTATATCTTCTATTTTTTTGCTTGTTTCCACTACAAAAATGTTCTTTCGCACATTATCATTGCGCCACTCGTAGGATGGTGGTAATGTCACATCCATAACTGTTCCCTTTATTGCAAAGAGAGAAACATAGTTCTCGATATATTGCATGTTATAGCTAATTCTAGCTTCCACAGGAGAAAATAGACTAAAAGCTGCAAAAAGGTTGAGAGGGGCTTGAGGAGCATATTTTAAATCTTTCAAGCTACTAAAAGGGTAAAACTCATAGTAGTTTCTGACAGATTGTTTATCGAGATAAGGTTGGTTCGCAAGAGATATTTCAGTGTAGTCTGAAGTCTTGATATTTTTAGTAATATAAGCAGAAGGATAAAACTTCTCACTCATAGTGACATTAGCCCCAAATCTATCAAAGAAGGGAACAGCGAAAAAGGCATTTGCCTCGCCTTGTAGCTTGTCAAACCTACTATAAGTTCCGCCCTCTATCTCCGACACAAAGCCAATATCAGCGAAACTAACATAGCTGTCAAAGTCAAAAAAGTCATCTTCAAAAGTATCTTCGAAAGTGCCTTTATCAAGCTGAGAAGTATGATATTCACCCATCAAATTTAACCTCTTGAGGTGCTTGATACCGTGTGGTTCTGCATCTATTGCTGCACAGATAGATGCCAATTCTGATTCTACTTTCTGACCTGATGCTTGATGTTCTAACTGGTCTTTGTTATATTTAAAGGACGCAGCAGGTCGTAGTCTCAAGCTTGTATAATTCACCATAGGTTGCCAGCTCACATATCCTTTGGTCGTGTCTAGTTCCTTCTTCCCATAATCTGCTATATGGAATCCTGCAAAGAGATTTAACTCAGGTGATCGATGGCTTTCTACACCCAACTTAAAGTCCAAAAAGCTTGCGGTGTTACCGATAGCTTGAAAATATCCATCAAAATGTTTGTTATCCACAAAAAAAGACTTTTTATTGATGCTGGGACGGTATGCCAACTTATCTTGATTACCTAATCGATGATATTCAGAAATATCGACCTTCAAATCCAAGCTATCCGAGGATATTTCTACATAACCAACGATGGTCTCATCAGGTAGCATTAGCTGTTGGGCTGTCAATAGACCAAAAAAAGAAATAAAAAATACAAATCCGCAAATAACAAAATACTTCATTAGCCTTACCTCATCATTCTCTCAAACTCTGCTATCTGTTCAGGTGACAAGTTTCCCCGTATGTTATCGAAGTGTTCTCTTGCTCTATTTCTCTCGTTTTGGGCTAGATAGATTTTTGCGATATAAAGCTCAGAAGCCCAGCGTAAGTCAGACACTTCACTAAATATATACCTGATCCTGAGAAAATCTGTGAGAGCTAGGTCATACTTTCCTGCTAAAAACAAGGTTTCAGCCTTTTTGTAGGTCGCACGGGGGCGTAGCTGGGCATAGCTCGATTCGAGGATAGTCTCTGCAACCTGCACAGCCTGATCATAGTTTCTGTTCTGCTGCAGCCAATCGATATAATTCAGCATAACCAGATGTTTGTGGTAATCAGAGGCAAAGCGTGAGAACTCGTGATAATACTTCATAAAATCACTGTCTTTTCTGATAACTAATTTTTCTAAAAGAGTGGTCCAATAAAGCTCATTGTTACTATTGTCAGCTGCTCTTTTAAAGCGTATCATAGCAGCTTCGTAGTCTTTTTGTGCCCAACGAATATTGCCCCATTCATAGTAAATATATGGGTCATCAGTGCGGCGAGCAAGGTCGATATATATCTGATCAGCTTCTGCATACTGCATCTGCCAGCTGTGGTTATTTGCCAGGAGTATCAGCATCTTCTGGTCTGTAGACATTTCCGGAAACTGATTAAAGAGCTGATTGATAGTCGAGATAGAAGATGCATAATTCTTCTGCTCATATTCATATTGCGCCTTGTAATCATACATCCGGATGACAAAGTCTTTCTCGGTATTCCGCAGGCGAGCAAGGTTCAAAAATTCCACAAAATCAGCCTCTCTGCTTAGTCGCTGATAGCTAGTTTGCATACCTTTCAGTGCCGACTCCACTACATTTGCATCGTTGTCTTCTTTCACCAAATCTGACCAACTCTCGATAGCTGCCACATAAAGCCCCATATTAAAATAGCAATTTGCCAAACCGGACACTGCTCTATTTGTTTCTGCCGAATCAGGATAAGTCTCCAAAAATTCTTCATATAAGTCTTTTGCCTGTTCGTAAAGCTCTGCATTGTAAGCAGCCCCTGCTGCAGACAAGATATACTTGCCGGGCGAGTCACTTTCTTGTGCTAGTCGTCTATATATTTGAGTGGCTGTATCGTAGTTTTTTAGGTTGTAATGTGTCCACGCTTGCCGTGACCAGATATATTCCACAGAAACTTGGTCTTGAGCATTTCGTTCGGCTATTCGGTAGGATTCCAGAGCCTCTATAAAATTCCTTTGAGCAAAATAAATATTCCCCTTCAGCAGATGCTTGTCATACAGATAGTCGCTAGTTTCTGGCACTAAATCAAGTGTGCTATTTGCAGAGTCAAATTCCCTTTTCATATAATCTATATAAGCAAGTCGTAACCGAATAGCACCCTCGTCCATATTGCCCGAAAATGACTGCTGGTAATATGTTCTAGCAAAATTCAAGTTTCTATGCAGCTCTATCTCACCCAAATAGAAGTATGCCACTCCCACCTTGTCAGAACCCGGGTGGTTCATGATCAGCTGGGTAAAATATTTCGAGGCAATATCTGGTTTGCCTAAAAAGTAATTGCAAAGACCTATTTTAAAAAGTGTTTCATCTATCAAAGCCTCTGGTGTGTTTGTGATATTATCTGTAAAAGTCTTTAATGAACTCTCATATTCTGCGAGTAAAAATTCGACTTCACCCTTTAAATATGTAGCTTTTTGATTATTTGCATTGGTCATCACAAAGCTCAAGCTCCGAGTTACATAGTCCAAAGCTGTCTCGAAATTTTCCTGTTGATATTCCATAAAGGCAAGCTGATAAAGGATATCCCCTTCCCATTCTTGTCCAGGATGCCTAAGCAGATAGTCTTGTAGCAACGCAAAAGCCTCTGCTGTGCTTGACTGAGCCGTGATTTGCACTATATTAAAGAAACTCATTGCCTTGATTTCGGCAGTGGCTCCGGAAGCACTTTGCAACCTGCGAAACAAGACCAATGCTTGATTGTATTCACCTTTTTCTTTGTGGATCATAGCTCGGTAATAATCAGCATTTATAGAATCGTCTTTTAACTCACTTAATAGCCTTTGGGCTTCTTCATAATTTCGCAAATGGATAAAAGCCACGATCTTTTGCATTATAAGGTCGTCTGTCACAGCGGTAGTCGGACTGATAGGAGCAGGACAAAGCTCTATAACCTTTTCAAAATTTTGCTGTTTTTCATATCCCCGCAATACATATAAAAGTCCTTGCTGTTCGGCTAAATGCTCCTTCGGAAAGTCTTTTTTTAGTTCGTTTAGATATCCCTCTGCCTCTGATAATTTATCCGTTTCTGCATTTATTCGTATCATATTTATATACGACTGCGGTGATTTGTTGCTCTTGTGCAGTTTTGTGAAAATTTCCTCTGCCTCTGCGAATTGCAGTTGTTCTAGATACAGATCGCCCAATAGCTGCGACACTTCCTCTTGTCTATCAGAGTCAGGGAATCGAGCAGTATATTCATTTAGCAACCGAAAAGATTCTTGATTGTTTCCCAAATTTCTTTCCACTAATGCTTTATTTAGCAGCACTTGACCTTTCAATTCGGGAGATAATGGTAGGGTTTCCAAGCGCTGTAATATATTGATAGCTTCTATCGAATTGCCCTGCTTGACCAAAATGTCCGCTTTCAGAGACAGTATCTGGTTTCCGAACTGATCTTCTGCCAATTTGCCTTCTATATTCGCTATTTCTCGCAGTGCAGCATCATAATATCCATCTTTGTAAAGATTTGATATAAAGTAAAACTCTTCTGTCAAGTCAGACCATAAAAAGACAGCATTTAAAACTATAACTGCCATCAAAAATAACTTTATTTTCCTCATTTATTTATCTCCTAAATATTTTTTACTTTTTTGCGAAGGTTAATAACCAAATTCCTTCAAGGCTCCATTCTTTTTTCGCCAATCAGGTTTCACCTTTACCCACAAGTTCAGACTCACGCCCCTTCCGGTAAAAGCCTTGATATCATTTTCGGATTTTGTCCGTAGTATCCCGATTTTTACCCCGTTTTTGCCTAAAATAATAGGTTTCTGTGAGTCACGCTCTATCCAAATATTCGCTTTTATCACATCTCTATCTGGTTCTTCTATCCACTTTTCTACCACCACTGTGCTGCTATATGGTATCTCGTCTCCGTATTCCAAAAATATCTTTTCTCGGATAATCTCTTGGGCAAAGAATCGCAAGGGCATATCAGATAAATCCTCTTGGCTATACAATGGTGGACTATATGGTAAAAAACCCTCTATTTCCTTTATCAGCCCAGCAAAATTGCTGTCTTTTAATGCAGATATTGAAAAGGTTTTATCGAAATGCTCATTCAAAATACTCTGTTTTTCTTTTAGCTGTTCTTGGTTACACAGCTCTATTTTGTTTAGCACACCGATAGCTGGTTTCCGATAACTTTTG
>WRIO01000071.1 GCA_009782695.1 Candidatus Cloacimonadota bacterium | reverse complement strand
ACGGATATAAATCCCACACCCCGTCAACTCCGTTGACACCCCTCTCCGCAGGAGCGGGGAAAAAAGTGGTGTCCTGCGGACGGATGTGGCGGAAGGCTTAGGTAAGCCTTCCCTACGGATATTGTGTGATTCGGACGATGTAAAAATTTTAACCACCCCGTCCCCCAACTTCGTTGGAAATTACAACTGACAAGATACCAATGACTTGTCATTTGTCCTTTGTTACTTGTAATTTTTTATTGTCCACTCCTCCAAATTGGAGCGGAATTTATCGGTGTTTTTTATGTCTAAAATAAAGCACGAACCAGACGAACAAGATACCACCTTCGAGTATGAGAAGTCCGCTGATAGTGAACCAGATACCGTTTAGCCCGTAGATACGGGACAAAAGGAGTGCCAAAGGTATCCTGATAGCGCTTAGGGAAATGCCTATTACAGAGGGTATCAAGGAAAGACCGAGACCGTTAAAGGCACCTAACCCGATAAAATAAACGCACAAAAAAGGTTGTGCGATACAGATTATTCGCAAATATGTTACCCCCATCTCGATAGCTACGGGGTCAGACAAAAATATACTGTATAAATAGCGGGGGAAGATCAATAGCACGAGACAATAAAGCACTCCGAGGCAGCTGGTGATGATGATACCAAACCTGAAGCCTTCCCATATTCGCCGGAAATTACCTGCTCCAAAGTTTTGGCCCACAAAGGCAGATACGCCAGTTCCAAAGCCCATAGCTGTCATCCAAGAGATAGATTCTATCTGCGTGCCGAGCCTTTGGACGCCAACGGCTATCGGGTCGAAACCACTTATCATTCTGGCTAAGACTATCGACAGAGAGGCATAGACTAAATTTTCCATCGAAGGCGGGATACCGATTTTCAATATTTGGACGCAATATGCCTTTTGGAAAGATAAAAATACTCGGATTTTATGCAGGAAACTAAAGCTTTTTAGGAGGTAGTAGATATTGATAGTAAACACCATAATCTGTGCGATGGTAGTCGCTAAGGCTGCCCCTGCTATGCCGAGCTGTGGAAAACCGAAATAGCCGTATATGAGCAGAGGGTCGAGGATGATGTTTAGCACCAGACCTGTAGAATTAAAGAAAAATGGTATTTTGCTTTTGCCTAAGCCGTTGTAAATAGCAGCGAAACACAGGTTTAAAGTGCTGAACACATAGCAAAAACTGGTGATTTTTAGGTATATGGTGCCACCTGCAGTCGGGTCGAAATCCCCTGTCCCATGACCTAACCTAAAAAAAAGCATTAGTTTTTCGGCTGAAAGATTGACAGATACTGCATAAATCAGCCCAAAAGAGATCCCAAGCCACAAGCCATTTATGATATAATTTTTGATAGCGTCGGTATCATTTCTCCCCGCTGACTGCGCCACATTTACCTCTAAACCTATCTTTGGTATCAGCCCAAAAGAGGTGCATATCCAAGTAAAAAAGAAGGCAGAACCGATAGCCGATACAGCATTGCTCCCCATCTTGCCTATCCAAAACATATCGGTGAGGGTATATGCCATCTGCATAAACATCGTTAGCATGATAGGCAAGGAAACCTTCACCAGTTGCATAGGGATGTTCCCTACTGTCAAATCTATTTTTTCTTTTGTCATAGTATGCCTTTCATAGATAATATATACCTCACACCCCGTCAACTCCGTTGCCACCCCTCTCCGCAGGAGCGGGGAAAAAAGGGGTGTGCTTCGCACGGATGTATCGGAACGATGTTCGCTTCGCTAGGCATCGTTCCCTACGAGCGGGAAAAAACAGTTTTCGCCGAAAAGATATAGCAGAATGAGGACACATCTCGTGACAGCAGAGGCATTTGATACATCTGGATTTATCTAAGTTTATTTTTTTTTCAGAAACTGTCAACGCCTTTACAGGACAGCATTGCACACATATCAAGCAGAGCTGGCAATCTGGCGAAAAGCGAGGATAATACGAGAATATAAGCTTGATCACGAACCGAACAAAACGGGGCATTTTATTTAAGATTTTATTGGAAAAAAGCACTGTATTTATCTTTACTTTTCGGAAGATGTGGTTTTGCCATTTCTGGTCTATAGCGATGTCTTCGGGCTTTATATTATCTATCTTTAGGCTTTCCCTGATATAAGGAATTTGCTCTACCTGAAAGCCCATCATCTTTGCGGCTACTGCATCCATAGCGGACGCACTTCGGCTAGCCATTATCAGCCCAAAAGGGTATGGTTTGCCTGCTGAAGGACCTTCTCCATGCATACCAACCACACCGTCTAGTATGTTCAAAACAACCTTGTCTCTGTAAAAATCATAGATAGTAGTCAGCACATCAGAAAAACTTTCGGGGCTGGGGTATAGCTTGTGAAGTTCAGACTTCCCTAAACCGGCTATCGTGCCGAAAAGGTTTTTGACTGCCCCTGTGTAAAGCATCAAGCTATGGGTTTTCATCTTTGGCAGGTTGATGATCACATCGCAGCTGGCAGCTGTTTTGCCAAAATTCAAGGTGCCGACCGCTGTTTCGACCACAGTTACCCCGTCTCTACCAAACTCTACTAATGGCACTGAGTATTTCTCGCAGACTGCTTGTAAACCCGTTACATTCCAAACTTGTTCTGCTTTTACTGTTCCGCCTGAGCTGTCCCCGACTATGATTTCTACCTCGCAGTCTTTTAGCGTCCTAATAACTGCTTCCAGGACAAAAGGGTGAGTGGTAACAGCTTTGTCAGGGTGGTGTGCTCCGAGTAGGTTAGGCTTTAATAGGACTGTTTTTTTGCCTTTTAGGAAGTCAAAAACGCATAGTTCCGCGAATATCTCCCGAATAGACTGCTCTATCTCGGGTAAAGTATATTGTTTATTTTCTTTTATTATTACTTTTTTTGTCATATTTTTTTTCTTTTATCGAGCCTTTCGGTAACCACCCCGTCATCCAACTTCGTTAGAAATTACAAATGACAAGATACCAATGACTTGTAATTAGCTCTTTGTTACTTGTCATTATTAACTGCCACCCCTCCAGATTGGAGGGGAATTGTTGGTGTGCTGCTCACGGATATTACGGAACGATGTTCGCTTCGCTAGGCATCGTTCCCTACGGGTATTTTTATCCCACACCCCGTCAACTCCGTTGACACCCCTCTCCGCAGGAGCGGGGAAAAAAGCCGTGTGCTGCACACGGATATTACGGAACGATGTTCGCTCAAAAAATCAGTCCGCAGGACACCATAACTTGTCAATTGTAACTAGTAACTTGTAACTCCCACCGAAGTTGGGCATGGCATCGTTCCCTACGGGATAATGTTGTGTCATTTAGACAAGCTTGATTTTACCCTTGACAAAAAAGGCACAGAAAAATATTTGGTTTTAGACAAGTATTATCAGCATTGTCGTGAATTTCGGTTTAAAAGAGGTAAGAAAGTGGGTAAACACATATTTGTATTGGGTGGAGTGTTGTCCTCGTTGGGCAAGGGCATATCTTCGGCGTCCATCGGGTTTCTGCTAAAGCACATGGGTTATTCAGTTGCTATGCAAAAGTTAGACCCGTATTTGAACGTATGTATCGGGGAGATGAGTCCCTTTCAGCATGGAGAAGTTTTTGTTACGGATGACGGCGGAGAAGGCGATTTAGATTTAGGTCATTATGAGAGGTTTACTGGGATTTCGACATCCAAAAGAGTGAATGCAACCAGCGGTGTAATCTACGAGAGTGTGAATAAAAAAGAAAGAAATGGCGAGTATCAGGGCAAGACAGTGCAGGTGATACCGCATATCACCGACGAGATAAAGTCTCTACTCGCAGCTGCAAATGCAGAAGTGGATTTTACTATCACCGAGATAGGTGGCACAGTGGGCGACATCGAAAGTCTGCCATTTATCGAGGCTATCAGACAATATATGATAGAGAAAGGATTTTCTCAAACTATGTGTATATTTTTGACCTATATACCTTATGTAAAGGCAGCCGGTGAGCTAAAAACAAAGCCCACCCAGTATGCCGTGAACAAACTGCGTGAGCTGGGAATACAGCCGAATCTGCTACTTTGCAGGACAGAGATGGATTTGGAAGAGGAGATTACCCAAAAAATAGCACTTTTTACGAATGTTCACCAGTCCCACGTGAAGCAAGCTATAGACGCAGATAGTGTCTATGAGATACCCAAGAATTATCTAAAAGAGGGCGTGCACAAGATTATTTGCAAACATTTTTCTATGCCTATAAAGGAAGTCGATTTTGCTAAATGGGACAGCTTTTTACACAATTTTAAAAGTGCTGAAACCGAAGTAAACATAGCTATTTGTGGCAAATATGTTGACCATAAAGACGCTTATATTAGCTTGGTGGAAGCCCTGACCCATTCGGCTGCTGCGAATGAGCTTCGGGTCAATATTCACACTATAGATTCAGAGGCAGATTACAGTCAAGCAGCCTTTGAAGCCTTGTTCAAAGACATCCACGCGATCATCTTGCCACGAGGTGGCAGTGAAAGTGGTATAGAAGGTATGATCCGTATAGTCCACTTTGCCCGCACCCAAAATATACCTTTTCTCAGCATCTGCTACGGCATGCATGTGTCACTGATAGAGTTCGCCAGAAACGTTTGCAAGATAGCAGGCGCAAATAGTCAAGAGATAGACCCACAGTGCGAAAATCCTATCATAGTCCCGATACCCCATAGCACAAAAGATTTTAAAAGATTAGGTAGCTTTAGCTGTAAAACAAAGGCAGATAGCCTGTCTGCCAAGATATATTTAGCTGAGGATGTTTCGGAAAGACATCGCCACTCGCATTGCCTGAATCAGAAATATATAGCGGCTTTTGAAGAAAAAGGGATGATCGTAACAGCAACCTCTGTCGAAGGTGACATCGCAGAAGTCGTGGAAATTCCCGCTCACCCCTTCTATATAGGGGTGCAGTTTATCCCGGAATATATTTCTCGACCAGAACACCCGCACAAGCTTTATAACGCCTTCCTAAACGCAGCCAAAGAAAAAAGGGACAAAATATGATATCAGTGGCGTTAGTTGGCTTTGGCAAAATGGGACAGATGATAAAGGAAAACCTGTCTTTTATAGGCGCTCAAGTGGGTGTCATCATAGATAAAAATATTCCAGAATATCCTAAATCCTTTGCAGATATTGCTCTTCTCGAAGTGCAAGTGGCGATAGAATTTACTCACCCAGAGGCTGCTTTCGAGAATGTGCGAGAACTACTGCGGCGAAAAATCCCTGTGGTGACAGGAACAACAGGCTGGTTTGATAGGATAGATGAGCTGAAAGCAGAGTTTTCAGAAGCAGACCACAGCTTGATTTATGGCGCAAATTACTCGGTGGGTATGAACCTGCTGTATGACATACTGCGGCACAGCGCTGATGCCATAAGCAAGACAGATCTATACGATGTTTACGGGTATGAGGCACATCATAGGCATAAAGCAGACGCTCCTTCGGGAACGGCAAAAGTCCTAGCAGAAACTATATTGGACAGCTTTGACACAAAGACTTCTGTGGTCTATGATATAGCCAACCATTCTCTAAAAAAAGACGAGTTTTGTTTTTCCTCTATACGTGCAGGGGAAATAGTTGGCAAACACCTTGTCGGCTTTGATTCTGACTTTGATGAGATTACTCTGTCCCACAATGCGAAAAATAGAAAAGGCTTCGCGATGGGGGCGATATTAGCAGCACAATATGCTATCTCGCACAAGGGTTTTCACGATTTTAAAGATATTTTCTCCAAAGTGCTAGAATATTCTGCCAAACAAAAAGAGACACAGCAATGAAAGTAAAAGCTATCAAGATGCACTCACAAGGCAATGACCTGCTTTTTTTAGATTTATTAGACATCACAAAAGGCGATTTTGTGCCCCAGAAAGGCTGGGGTGAGTTTGCCAAACATATCACCCATAGGCACTTTGGGATAGGGGCAGACGGCTTGGTCTTGATACAAAAATCAGACTCCTGCGAGGCTACTATCCGCATATTTAATAGTGACGGCACAGAGGCTGAAACCTGCGGTTCTGCCTTTTTGTGTGGGGCTTTTTACCTGTGGGAAAAGACAGGACAGCAGAATGCAGTCTTTCAGACTATAAAGGGGAATAAGGCTTGCACAGTCAACCCGGTTGATAAGTCTATTTCTGTGAATATGGGCTGTGTCACCCTCGAAAAAGAGATGACCTACACCCTGTTCGACCACGCCATAAGCGGGCATTGTGTGAGTATCAGTAACCCGCATTTTGTAGTTTTTGATAGCGAGTTTTTGAGGGAAAACGAGTTGGGATTTAGGCTTTTGGAAGGTCAGACAGAGAGCAACATAGAAAATGTGGCAATAGTAGGTGA
>WRIO01000070.1 GCA_009782695.1 Candidatus Cloacimonadota bacterium | reverse complement strand
CATAACAATAAAAGAAATTTTAAAGGAAACAATATGAATAAAAAAACAAGATATTTATGGGTAGCTTTGGCTATCTTTTGCTTAATATTAGTCAGCTGTAGCACAGAAAAAGGCAGAGTAAAGATCGGCAATGGGGGTTATAGTGTGAAATCGCCAGTAGGGTGGGACGTCAGAGCAGTTCCTGGTGCAGAGTATGAGATCATAGTTTCGCCGTTAAATAACGGTTATGCAGCCACTATAAGCTTTAGCGATGGGAATTATAGTGGAGATTTTCAACAGTATTTAGACGCTATGTTTCGGGTTTATGAGACAGATACACAAGGTTTTCAGCAGGCTTACCAGAGTGACTTTTCCACCGATTCTCACCACAATGGGCAAAGATTCGTCATGGTCACCACTCAGCAAAATGCTACCATGAAGCTTGCTATGTATTTCATAAAGATAAGCAATGACAAATACTTGAGTATTTATTGTGCAGCACGAGAAGGCAGTTTCGACGAGTATGCACAAGCCTTTGATGCCTGTGCGAGATCGTTTAAAGTAAATTAGAAATTATAAATAGGGGGAAAAATGAGAAAAATAATCTGTTTAATAGCAGTAGTCGTCTGCCTTTTGTCTAGTTCGTGCAAGAAAGACGATGGTTATATCCAGTTCGGGGTTGACAGCTTTCAGATCATACCGCCAGAAGGCTGGAGGATACAAAAAACTGCAGGACCGGGATACGATACTATAGTGTCACCGGTAAAAGATGGGGCAGCTGCTTCCATAAAGTTTTTGGAAGGTTTTTATTACGAGGAAGGGTTTCACCACTACATAAACCACATATTTTTAGGCTATCAGAGGGACAGCAAGAGTGTTCATCATTTAGAAAAGAGTGATTTTAACACACATTCAGGGTATGAAGGGGAAAGAATAGTGCTGGTGAACTCCCGAAATGGCTCACACCAAAAAATAGCTATGTATTACATCCGTCTGGACCACAAATCTTACTTAAATATCCAGTGCACAGCTCCTGAACATAGCTATGGCGACTATCACCTCGACTTCGAAAATTGTGTAAAATCATATAAAAAATGACGACATATATACTTTTGGAGTGTTAAAAAGGATAGTTTCTTAGCGATTTCTTTCTTAAAACGATAAAAATATGCAGTTTTTAGAGTATATATGCCACAGATATTTATAGAGACATTAGGGTGCAAAATAAACCAAAACGAGAGTTCCTGTATCATAGACGACTTTCGGCAGAGCGGTTACACCCTTGCTGACACACCTGAAAATGCTGATATCATCATCATAAACACTTGCTCGGTGACAAATAGAGCCGATTACAGAAGCCGTTACCTGCTAAATAAAGCCCAAAAGATAAAATCAAAAAGACCAAACACGAAAATCATCGTGACAGGCTGCTATGCACAAAAGAATGAAGCAGAGCTTTCGAAAACAGGCTTTTTTGACTTCATAGTCGACAACAATAGCAAAAATAAAATACTAGAATATCTGACTAAAAACAAGAGTATTTTCACAGAAGCTACCCAGTTCGATAGCTTTGCAGACCACTCTATGTCTATTATGACGGGCCGCAACAGAGCTATCCTAAAGATCCAAGATGGCTGCGACTTTGATTGTGCCTACTGTATCGTCCCTTCTGTCAGGGGTAAGCCTCGCGACAGAAGCGTCAAAAGTATCCACTGTGAAGTGACTAAACTACTCCAAAACGGTTATGAAGAGATTATATTGAGCGGTATAAACCTCGGATTATTCTCTGGTTTACCTGCGCTGCTCATTAGACTAAATAAATATAAAGGCATAAAGCACATCAGGTTAGGGTCTTTGGAACCTCAGCTTTTTACTCCTACCCTGCTAAAAAGCATACTTTCTGTCAGCAAAATCTGCCCGCATTTTCACATACCATTGCAGTCAGGTAGTGACGCTCTGCTAACCCTCCACCGTCGGCGGTATACCACAGCAGATTTCCAAAATCTGATATACTCACTGCATCAGATTCGACTGCACCCCGCTATCGGACTCGATGTGATAGTCGGGCTGCCGGGTGAGACAGACGAACTTTTCGAGCAGACTTTTGCTTTCTTGCAGAGCCTACCTATCACCTATTTGCATGTATTTACCTATTCCAAAAGAAAAGGGACTTTAGCAGCCGAAATGAAAGACCAAGTGCACGGCACAGTGGCAAAAGAGAGAAGCAAAAGATTGCTCGAGCTGTCAGAGCAGAAAAAGAGGCAATATATCACCTTGCTGATAGAAAAGCAAATTCCCCTATTTGTTAGCCCAGAAGGTTATGACAAGGGACTATATCACGGCACCAGTGATAGATATGTAAAGGCTTATTTTTCAAAGCAAAACAGTCAGATATTTATCGCAAAAGATTATTACAAAGATGGGGTAGAGGTGGTGGGAATAGCACCACACAGCCGTAGGGAATGATGCCTAGCGAAGCGAACATCATTCCGTCAGATACAATCGTTTTATGAAACAGTCTTAATATATAAAATGCGTTACTCTTAAAAAAACGAATGCTCCCCTTACAGATGCTGTCTATTTTTTATAGTTTTTACAGGTAATTCTTGCCAGAGTTTTATTACGCCGAGGCGGGAATAGGCTTGTTCATATAGCTCAAATGTGTCCGGAAGGTCTTCTGTTTCCTGGTGAAAAGTAGCTTCATTAGGGATATCTATTTCTGCTTTTTCCAAGGCTATGTCAGCTAGGTCATACACCACCACAGTGATAGCCTCGTAAGTGATTCCATCGGGGTCAGTGACGACAGCTACCGACCTGATCTCATATTCATTATTCGTGCTACTGGGGTTTGCCTCTGCTGTATCGTCGCTTATTTCTTGGCTATCAAATATTCTTTTTTGTGAGGTCAGGGTTATCTGGGCGCCGTTTTTGATCATGGTCTGGTTTATCTCTGACCCCATATCATCCAGTAGTAATTTTAGTGTGTATTGTGCACCGCTATTTGCTGCTCCGCGAGCTTGCATAGCATAGCTATTTTCAGCTGTCTCTTCTACTACGCGTATCAGTCGATATTTGCAATACAGTATGCTCGAACCAGCTAAAACTACGAATACTATAGCTATGATCAAGATTTGCTTCCCCATTTTATTACCCCCTAAGATGTGGAAAAAGCTTTAAAAAATGATATATAGAAACTTAAAAAAGGCAATTCCCCCATCGACAAAACAAGCTATATAAATGCGGTTTTTTTGTCAAGAAAAAGTTTATTTATTCGGATTTTTCTTTTTTTCTACCCGAGAGGAGGCATAGTAAAATATTCTGGCAGGCAGGGAAAATATACTAGAACAGTCCCAGCACTTCTTTGATAGAGGAGATTCTGATGATATTTATTTCTTTGCTTTTGTTTTTTATATTTTCGGGCAGATAGATGTTTTGGTAGCCGAGCTTCACACTTTCTTTTATTCTTTTGTCGATTTGGGCGACATTTCTGGTGTCGCCATTTAGTCCTATCTCACCTATAAATAAGGTTTTTTCGGGTAGAGTGATATCACGTATGCTCGACAGTATCGCTACTATGATAGCCATATCAGCCGAGGTGTCTATGATTTTCATACCACCGCTGAAGTTTATAAACACGTCAAACTCTTTCATATTTATCCGTAGGTGCTTGTCTATTACAGCTAGTAGCAGAGCCAATCTTTTTTGGTCAAAGCCAACAGATACTCTTTGAGCATTTCCATAGCTGGTAGGTGTCACCAAAGCTTGCACTTCTATGAGAAAGGCTCGGCTCCCTTCTAGCACGCAGCTGATAGCAGTGCCGGGAAACGACTTTGTGTGCTCTATAAAAAGTTCTGAGGGGTTTGCCACTTCACGCAGTCCGATGTCTGTCATCTCAAAGAGTCCTATCTCATTCGTCGAGCCGAACCTGTTTTTTGTGGTGCGTAGTATCTTAAACTGATTGGACAGCTCCCCTTCGAAATACAACACTGTATCCACTATATGTTCCAGTATCTTGGGTCCTGCTACGACTCCTTCTTTGTTTACATGACCTATCATAAACACAGGAATGCTGAGGTTTTTGGCAGCCCCAGTAAATAAAGTAGCACATTCACGTATTTGAGTAACAGAGCCGGGAAAATTGTCCAGGTGTGGCAGATAAACAGATTGGATAGAGTCTATGATCACTATATCGGGTTTTAAGGTCTTTATCTGCATAAAAATAGCTTCAGCATCATTTGCACAGTAAAGCAAGATGTTATCGGAGAGCACACCAAGCCTTTTGCTTCTGAGGTGTATCTGTTCTGGCGACTCTTCACCGCTTGCGTATAAAACTTGCAGGTTATTTTGGGCTAGTTTATAGGCTATTTGGATCATGATAGTCGATTTACCTATGCCTGGCTCGCCACCGATGAGAGCAGACATACCAGCGACCAATCCTCCTCCCAGCACAGTGTCAAACTCACCTATTCCTGTCTGACATTTTATATTTTCCCCCACCTTTACTTTTGAGAGCGGGATGACTTCGGCTTTGCCTTCTAGCAACGTTTGTTCTTTTTGCTTGCCTTTCTTTCCTGTGACACGGGTAGTTTCTGCGAACGAGCTCCATGAAGCACACTGGGGGCACTTCCCTAACCATTGGCTTGCCTCATAGCCGCATTCTTTACAAAAATAACCTGTCATATATTTCCTGTCCTCTTACTTGTTTCTTTATGATTTAGAAGTTTTCCTCTGTGACTCCCTCTTCAGCTAAGGGGTTTACAATAGTTTGGCTATCATTACCTAAGGGCAAAATATCTCTTTTTTTTTCTAAATAGTCTGCAAAAAGCACAAAAAACAAGCTACTGCAAAGGATGTTAAAGAATAAAATGATCACACTGTAGATGATCAATGACAATACCACTGCGCAAAACAGCACTGAGATATTTTGAAAACTAGTGATGACATCCATGCTAAATGGCAACCGAATAAATGGTTCTGGTAGAAAGAAGTGTAAAAAATAGATAAAGATAAGTAAAGAGCTAACTATACAGATAAACTTAACTATGTAAAAGCACAAGACACGTTTTTTGTTTTGTAAAAAATAGCTATAAAATTTGTTTAAAGAATCTGTATAAGTAAAGGATTTTAGCATGTATGGTATCACAAAGTCAGCTGTCAGCAGGTTAAAGGTCACCACCCCTGTCACAAAATAAAAAGCAGAGAAATTAAACACCCATCTGGGGTTCAAATCTATTTGCACTCCACAGCTAGCTAACAAAAAGTAGACAATCCCGATTAGAAAATAGGCAGTAGCTAATATCAGAACGATAAATAAATTGTTTATGATAGAAGGCACAGAGTAATTTATCAAGCTGTCCCAATACCCCCGAAACGATAGAGTAACCTTCGACAAAAAGCAATACAAATCTATCTCCAGCAAGCACCGAAAGAGCAGCAGCATTAGCAACCCGGTCAGTATGCAAAATATAAACACAGGTATAAATATTTGTTGGTGACGAGTGATCTCGAAATAGTTTTCCACTATCGACACAGTATCGACTATATACCCAAAATGTATCGGATAAAAAAGGAACTGGATACCGTTCCAGCTCGCAAAAATATGCAAACAGAACAGTTCAAATGCCTTGAGCAGAGATAAATCCTCAAAAACCTCACCCATTTTTTGAAAAGTTAGGCGCAGGGTGTTACCCATTGATCATCTTTCTCACTATTTGAATATCGGCGTCTATTTGTTTTTTTAGCTCTATCATCGAGCCAAATTTCCTTTCGTTCCTTATCTTTTCTATAAAGCTCACCTCTATCTCTTCATCATATATATCACGGCTAAAATCCAGAAGGTGCGTCTCTATCTGCACTATCTCCTCATCTCGTAAGGTGGGTGCCACTCCGATATTGGTGGCTCCATAGAAAACCTGCCCCTTTACTTTGGTTCTGGTAAAATACACACCGTTGTTTGGTATCAGTTTGTTCGGTTCTAAAGGCTGCAAGTTTGTAGTGGGGACGCTGATGATCCTGCCTATCTGTTGTCCGTGCATCACCCTCCCTGTGATAGAGTAATGATATCCTAAATATTTGTAGGCTTCTGCCACTTTTCCTTCTGCTATTAGCGAACGAATCAAGGTGCTGCTGATAGTGTTCCCTTCCACTATATAAGGTGGTATCTTGTGGACAGTGTAGCCGAACCTATCTTCGTATTCTACCAAAAGAGCCATATTTCCTTGTTTGTTTACACCGAAATGAGTGTCATATCCCACCACTATGACCAGAGGGTGATACTTTTTCACCAAAATATCTGATAAAAAGGAGATAGCCGACATTTGTGACATCTCACGAGTAAAGTTTAGGTAGGATATATCACTGATACCCATCTC
>WRIO01000069.1 GCA_009782695.1 Candidatus Cloacimonadota bacterium | reverse complement strand
TAGCCGATAAAGTCATCGAAACGCCACTGTTTTTTACCCATAACCAAACAAACTATATAGGATTAGCTTTTGCCGATAATTCATGCATATATAAAGTCAATGATAGCTATGGTTTAGAGCAAATACAGAGCTTTAATTATGGGAAAGGTAAGCTTGCTTTTGCAAAGGAAACTGTATATTTCCAAGCTGTGCGAAAACTATACAAAATGAGCATGAAAAGCGCTGAAATAGAAGTGGTATCATTGCCTGATATTCACACTAAATATGACCCAGTGATATACACTACCCTTGAAAAAGAACTAG
Organism: Candidatus Cloacimonadota bacterium; assembly: GCA_009782695.1. GTDB lineage: Bacteria > Cloacimonadota > Cloacimonadia > Cloacimonadales > WRIO01 > WRIO01. The sequence goes on along the minus strand of WRIO01000069.1, from coordinate 6,096 downwards.
TGTTTATGATGTCTGATACTCACAAGATATATCGCTTGAACGATGAAAAAGTAGATCTGATCTTTAACCTAAACCTTTTTACTCCCGAAATCCCATCCCACTTAGCGATTGGTTATACTGCTGATTTTATGTCCTGTTTTATCGTTTTTCATACAGAGACGCAGATTTTTGCCTTGTCAGAGGATGGAGCATTTTTACCCGGTTTCCCTGTTAGATTAGAAAAAAACAAACTAGATGTTGCCTCTTATCCTTATATTTTCCGTTTTGATGGCACTCCTCTATTTACTTTGTATGACACAAATCAAGGCTTGCTATCTGTAGATATAAACGGGAAAATACGTTATGAATACTCTCACTATTGGGCAAAAAGCGATGTCTCGCCACGCTTTTTTATCACAGACATAATGGGTGAAAAGACATTGAATATGGTTTATTCTGATACTGATAACAACGCCTATATAGGGACAAAAACCTTAGAAAACCCAAGCGAAAATGAGATACTTTGGAATGGTTATAGAAATGGTTCGACTGGTGTGTTACATAGAGCAGAGATACTTATTCAGCCAGATAATGAAAAAGTGCGGGTTTATGTGTATCCGAACCCTGTAAAGAGTCAAACGGGGACTGTCAGAATCACAAACTCCTATGCCACAGCTAAAGTCAGGGTATATAACACTGCTGGTCAAGTAGTAATTTCAGACACTATCAACGAGTCTATAGAATCGTTTAGAGATTTTAGGTTTGATACCCAAAATCTTTCATCTGGCGTTTATTTCACAGTTGTCGAAATAGAAGGAAAAACATACAATGAAAAATTCGCAGTTATCAAATAATAAATTTGTCACAACCGATAGTCCGTTGATTTATCAACTTTTTATCTCCAAACTACGCTTTTTTGCCTTAGTATTGATGATCTTATCAATTCATATTTTACCTATGTCAGCTCAAGAATTTACGGATACAGCTTCTGAATCGCCAGAGCTGCCCAGTGAAAAATCTGCTGCCAAAGCTATGATATACTCAGCAATTTTCCCTGGTGCTGGTCAGTATTATGTGAGCAAAAAGTCTGTTTGGACTTATGTTTTCCCCGCTGTCGAGATTGGCTTGTTTGTAGCGGCAAACCATTTTGACAAAAAGGGGGATAGGCTTACCCGAAAGTTTGAAAAATTTGCAGATGCTCATTATGATAGAGACCACTACGAGATCGTAAAAAACAACTTCATAGCAAGTGCTACGCACCCCATGTATGATGAAAACTATTTTCGTTTAGGTGATAAGGTAACTGATAAGCAGCATTATTATGAAGATATCGGAAAGTATCATAAATATATTTTTGGTTGGGACGACTGGTTTATGAATAATGCTGACAGTGAAGGCAATGTCAATTGGTTGTGGGATGACGATAGGTTTTGGATAGGGAGTGTCCATAAAAATGGCGACCGTGAAGTCCCTCCTTATAGTGCACTGCGGGCAGAATACTTCAAAATGAGAGATGAGGCTAACGAGACCTATTATTTGAGGCAGAATATGTATTATTTGATAGTTTTAAATCACGGATTATCAGTATTTCAAGCCAATAGAGCAGCCAAGAGTCACAACAAAAAGCTCTTAATCCAACCAAACTATACTATCTATAGAATAAACGACAGCTTAATACCTGTGGTGTGTTTGACAGCTAAATTCTAGGACGGAGGCTTTATGAAGAGATTATTGATATTCTGTGCGGTGTTATCGTTGTTTTGTTATTTTTTACATGCTACTGATACCCCTCCAAGCAAAAATGGGGGAGAGGTCGGTGTAGAACTCAAGAATGCACACAAATCAGTTCCTTTGGCGATACTATGCTCTGCGGCAGTGCCTGGAGCAGGACACTTGTATATTGGTCAAAATAACAAAATAAGTCCTTATTTAGCAGCTGATATGCTGTCTGTCTTCGCTCTGTGTAAATTTAATCAGGAAAAAAACAATGCTATCCACAATTATAAAAGTTATGCAAATTCTATGGCTGGTTTACGTTCAAATGCAAGCAAAGATTTATACTATTATGCAAGCATATACAGATCTGCTGAAGAGTATAATCTGACTATGGAGGCTTTTTATAAAAAATATCTGGTCATAGACTATATCACGCAGGAAGAATTTTATGAATATGTAGAAAGGGATAGACTAGGTGCAGATGATTGGTGGGAATGGCAATATGACTCTCATTTTTATAAATATCGAAATATCAGAAGTCAAAAACAAGAATTTGAGATATATGCGAATTTTGCAATCGGGGCTATGATAGTGAACCGAATCATTAGCGTCATCGATACTGCCTTGTCTACTAACAGGCTAAACAAAGAAAATAGGCATGTCTATGCTACACCAGATGTGGAGAATAAAGGGTTTACATTGAATTATGAATTTAAATTTTAAAGTTTTTTTGTTGCTATCTCTTTTTTGCTTTTTTATCAGCTTAGCAGCCGATACAGAACCAAAAGAAGTAAACGTCCCATTGAATGCCTTAAAATCTGCTATCGTGCCTGGTTGGGGAGAATTAAGGGTTAAAGATAATATGGGTTTTGCTTTTATCGCAGCTGAAGTCGCCACATGGAGTGCTATGTTTTACTTCAAAGAAGAAGCAAACCTACGGATGAAGAAATCCCAGCAATTTGCCCATAATAATGCAAACCTAACTGACACAAAATTAGACAATGATATGTGGTATCTTTTGTCTCGATACAACCATTCCGGATATGGACCTGGTGGATATATGGAAATGGTCGTAAAAGAAGCTTATGCTAGGTATCCGCATTACAATCAAGCAAAAGAAAGAACAGAATATATAAATGCAAATAAATTAGATGACGATTTCTCATGGGACTGGGGAAATAGAGAGAATAGGGTGAAATACAGAGTTCTACGCAAAGAGTCCAGAGAACAAGATGACTATGCATTAGCTGTAAGTGGTCTGATTTTTGTTAACCATATAGTCAGTTTACTTCATACTGTCAATACTACTAAAAACTATAATAAAAGAATAACAATGCAAACTTTTATAGACAGTGAGCTGAACCCTAATATAACATTTTGCATAAAACTATAATATAGAATGTAGAACACATATATTTTTATATAATTGTCAAAAACAACCCAAAAAAGAATGCCTTTCATGATATAAGGAATAAGATCTCAGGATAATAAGACAGTTTCAATAGTCAACAGAAGGCGATTCTCCGGACCTTCCTTTCGTTGGGAAGGCAACCCTTTGCCTTCTGCAAAAATCAATCCGAGGGCAGCACCCTTTCTTTCGAGGGAAAAACTCATATTTTTACAAACAATTCCCTTGACAGAAAAACAGAGATAAAATATATTGATATTACCACCCAGTGTTCTAACATCAAATTATGTTGTAGAATTTGTAAATGAGAGATACAATGAAACTTTCTTTGAGAATTTTGTTCTTGTAATCGAAGATAGATTCTATTTAGCTGAACATTTGATGAAATTACCGTGGGATGTTTTATTTTCTTCTGAAACAGGGGAAAATATCATCAGGTATTACCTAGAAACAGATAGCTCTCTATCATTCATTGATCCCGTTCGTCGTATTACTCAATTTGTCGAAATCCCAATAGAAATGGTTGTCGATGCAAATTTTAGAGTTGAAGTATTTGTTATTGATCATAATCAGTAGAAAGGAGATAAAAATGAAAAGAGTGATGATATATTCATACTATTAAGTGTAACATTTACTTTTCTGATAGCAGAAGATGAATTTGATGGTCTTGACTTCTTCCCGAACTTCATTATAGCATGCTTTAACGCTGATGATATTGGCACTACTATAGGTGACATTGATGTAGAAATAAATACAACTGGTCAAATTCAGATTGGCTATGATTTTTTTGATGATATTTCTAAAGAATATAACTTTATAGAAATCATAAGGATGTTTGATGTTAAAAATGATAAATGGCACGATAGCAATGGTGCATACCCAATGAATATTTTTAGAATTGTCCTTGCTGACAAGGATTTATTAGATGATGCTATTGATGCTCTATCAAATGAAAAAGGAATTATTTTTGCTGAGAAAGAAGCAATAAACAGATATACCTTTACACCTAACGACCCTCAGTTTTCTTTACAGTGGCATTTAACTCAAATTCTCTGCCCCCAAATGTGGGATACGATACAAGATGCATCAGAAATAATTATTGCTGTGATTGATACTGGTGTTAAGTGGAATCATCATGATTTAAGGGATAACATTTATATAGATCAATCTAAGATGCCCGGAATATCAATTGATTGGAGAACAGGAACTATTACTCGGACATCAGGTAACCCAATTAACTATGATTATCACTACTATAGCAATGATGTTTTTGTTAGGAATAGTGTTTTTGATGGTGCAGTCGGCTATACTTTTACCGCGTGCAGACAGATGATAACGTAGTGACTAAAAAAATGATTTTGATGAAATAAGGTTTTAATATAAAGGGCTGAAGCGATTTAGCCCTTTTTTTATGGGGACAAATTGAAATAAAAATTACCCTTTTTTTAATCAGCGTGATAAAAGAAACTTAAGTAATCTCATCAAGGATCATCTTAAAATCTTTAAATTTCGGTTTTAGGTTTAGATGAATTTTCAGGTTTATGCATGTTTTACTATACTCCTCGAAGGAGGACCCGTAAATAGACACTGCTTGCAATTGAAAGGCAAGAAAATCTAAAAATGTGTGTTCTTTAAAATAAAACAGTTTGGGGTCTATCACATTTATTTTATTATGGGAAATGATGATCAGTTGTTTTTTTAGCTTATGTTTCCTGAGAAAATTTGATATTTTCATAGAGGAGATAAAATTATTTAAAACTATCACATAATATTCTTTATCATTTAAATTATTAACGATAGAAGATCCTTTGGTGATTTGCTCTGGGGTAATTTCTATGTCTTTTAAGACTTGTTTTTCTTTTACTTGCATAAACAGGAGCAAGCTTTTTAAATAGTTCATCATCAATGCTGAGGGAGTTTTTCCTTCTATGTTAAATAAAATATCAGATTCAGGTTTCAAGGTGCATAGGATAGCTTTTTTATTGTTCTCAGGGAGAGTAAAATTATCTCTAAAAGAGATGATGATGGCTTCTTTTGTTTGGATTTCAGCAAATTTTATAGGGTTTATGATATCTATTTCTATTTTTGTTTTAAAACCAACAAGTGAAGGTGATTTGTTTATCATCAAGTGGTAAAAAGATCTCTCAAAATGTGAGCATAGGACATAAATCTGTTCATACTTGTTTAGTAAACTGAAGCATAAGTTTAAAGTTTCGATGTCGACCCGATGAATACTCGGCATTATGAAAAAGATAACTGTTTTATTTTGGTTGATTAAGTTTAAGTTTAAAAGTGATTTTGTGTTCATTATTGTTTTCCTTAGTTCGTAAGGGGTAGAGACACAAAAACTGTTGTCCCTTCTCGTTCTTTACTTTTTATCCATATTTTACCATTGTGCAGGTCGACTATTCTTTTCACGATAGCTAGCCCTATACCTAATCCACTACTCCGAAACTCCATAGTTCCTGATCGGTGAGTATAGATGTCCCCTAGTTCAAAAAAAGCTTTAAAAATGTTTTCCTGTTCTCGTTCTGGGATACCTATACCATTGTCTTGGACATACACCACGACAGCATCTTCATCATTTATTTTTTCATGATGAAACATAGCCTTTCTAGCTCCCAGTGTGATATTTCCATAGTCCGGGGTAAACCGGACAGCGTTCATCATTAAGTTTAGTAGCAAGAGTTCGAATGACTTCTTTTCTATGTTTATTTTTGGCAAATTGTCTGTTGCTTCTAGCTTTAGTTTCATTTTTCTGCTTTGGCTGAGGTAAGCTATTTCATCATAAATTGTTCTTAATGATTCTGTGATATCTGTTTGCTTTTTTATCAAATCGGTCTTTTGGTTGTATCTATTTAAAGTGATGATATCTTGTATAGAAGAAATCAACCTGTTTGTGCTTTTATCGACTTGTAATAAGAGGTCTTGCGATTCTTTGTCTATAGAGTGCATGCTCTTTATCAGCTTTTTTACATATTCTTGCAAGGTGA
>WRIO01000068.1 GCA_009782695.1 Candidatus Cloacimonadota bacterium | reverse complement strand
TCTCCATCCCATTCCATTATCCTTTTTTCAAAGAAATGAACCTTTTGAATAAAAGGTATCTTTGCCTTTAATCCTGCTGTCTTGATAGCACTGCGGACAGGCTCACCAAACTGCGTGATGATGACTTGTTCTGTCTCTCCGACCGTGAACAAAGTGTTCGCTATAAATATAATACCAAAAAATGTGATGACTATGATTATGATGATACTCTTTTTCATTTTACCTCCCTTTGCCTAACTCGAGTAAAGGCAAAAGACTCTGCTGTTTCTCGTCAACTATGTAAACTTTATCAACCTTTTTCAGCACTTCTTCCATACTTTCTAAATACATTCGTTGCTTTGTAACAGCCGTAGCTTTACGGTAATTCTCATAAACAGAGATAAATTTTGCAGCGTCACCTTGGGCTTGGTTGACTCTGTTTATGGCATAACCATTTGCCAGCTCGACTGTCTTTCTAGCTTGCCCTCTGGCTTGTGGTATTACACGGTTGTATTCTTGTAAGGCTTCATTGACTATCCGTTCTTCTTCTTGCATAGCGGAATTTACTTCATTGAAGGCAGGCTGAACTATCTCCGGTGGCACCACATTTTGCAGATTCACAGTTTTGATAGCGATTCCTGTCTCGTATTTATCGAGTAATTTCTGTAATAATTCGTGAACCTCATAAGCTATTTCTTGTCGGTTTAAGATGATCACTTCGTCTATACTTCTATCGCCAACTATTTGCCTCATCGTAGCTTCGGACAAGTTCCTGATAGTCTCTGTGACATTCCGAACATTAAACAAATAAGCAACTGGATCTTTTATCTGGTATTGGACTATCCACTCCACACTTGCTATGTTTAAATCTCCTGTCAGCATTAAACTCTCCTCGTCATAAGACCGTGTAGAATACCTCGCTGAAACTCCCGGGGACAAAGTCCGAAAACCGAACTCTTCTTTAAACACTGTTTTTACTTTTACTTTAGTCACTTTTTCCACACCCCAAGGTATGCGAATATTCAATCCCGGTTCTACTGTCCTGACATGTTTACCAAAGCACTGAACTACTGCCATTTCCTCAGGGTCGACTGTGAAAAAGAAAGGTAAGATAAATATTAATAATAATGCTATGATTATCACTAATTTTATATGATTCTTTTTGTTGCCCAGATTCAAATTTTTTGTGAAATCTTCTATGACATCTTCTTTCATTGGTTTCTCCTATATATTACTTAAAGTTATAATTTTATATATCTTAAATCACCACACAATTTTTTATTTACGTTCAGTTATGTCAAGCATTATTTTCTTATGAAAAAGCTATCTAAAGCAGAAAACAATTATGATTAGTAGTATAGCGTAGTTTAGTCTACCTATTTTTTCATTATTCTTTTTCTATAGAATATTCTTTCCATTCGTGTCCTTTCCAGTTATGTTGTTTTAGTATCTCTACTATCTCCTTTTTCCCATAATAGATGGGTTCATCTTTTGGGTCTAGCATCATCAAAGCTACATCATTCATTTTTAGCAAATCTTGATAAAAAATAAGATACTTTTTTAGCTCTTCGGGATTCGATAAATGTTTTCTATCGACCCAGATGATTGCCATTTCCTTTCCTTCGATTTCGGTCATAGCTGCTGAAAATTTTGCCATAACTAACTTCCTTTCTTTAGTGTATTTTTTTTAGTGTTATATCTCTGAAATTCCCATTGTGCTGGAAGTATATTTCTAAACCTTTAGGAGGTAAATACTTTTCTACTAGGTTTGGCCATTCTATGATAGTCACCCCTTCCTCCAATCTGTCCAAAATGCCCACTTCTAAGGCATCCTCACTACTATTTAGCCGATAAAAATCATAGTGAAAAATTTTATATTTTCCTTCGTATTCATTTAATATCAAGTAAGAAGGACTATTTACTTTTTGCCTAACGCCTAACCAGCGACAAAGCTTGCCACAGAAGTATGTTTTACCTGCTCCTAGTTCCCCATGCAGTAATAAGATATCACCTACCATTAAGGTATTGGCTATCTGCTTTGCGAGGTTGCTGACATCTCTTTTAGATTGTTTTAAATATTGCATTGTTACCTTTTTTTGGGTTTACACACAGCCACTGGTAATATCATTTCTTCCATAGAGACACCTCCGTGCTGAAAGGAATTTGTAAATTGTTTTTGGTAAAGGTGATATGTATTGGGATAAACAAAAAAATAGTTGTCCTTCGCAAAAATATAGTTATTTAACAGGTTTCGAGCCGGCAAACCAAACTCTTCGGGGTTTTTTATATAGATTGCATGCTTGTGATTGCATGCCAGATTTTTCCCTTCTTTGTAACGAATCGTGATAGTAGTATCTTTTTCACCAGTTACCTGAGTGATTCTATTTACCTTTATCGAGCCATGATCTGTGCTGATGATCAGAGTAGCCTTTTGGGCAGCTATCACCTTCAATGTGTCGTATAGGGCAGAATGCTGAAACCAATGCTTCGTGAAGTTGCGGAAAGCCTGTTCATCGGGGATAGTTTCCTGTAATAATTGGTCTTTTGAGCGGTGATGAGCTATTAGATCCAGGAAGTTATAAACCAGAACTATTAGTTTATCATTCTTGAAAGAATCTATTTTACGGTAGATATAGTTTCCTTCTTCTATATTGAACACCTTATTATACTTGCTTGGCGGGTTCAGGGTGTAACCCAGATCAGCTATATGTTCGTCGAGTAGCTGATGTTCATTGCGATTTCGGCTACTTTCTATATCTGAGGAATTTATCCAGTAGTCCGGAAATCTTTTTGCGATATCTATGGGGAGCAGACCGCTAAAGATACTGTTTCTTGCATAAGGAGTAGCTGTGGGTAATATAGAAAAATACAAAGACAGGTCTATCTCAAAATACTCACGAATCAGGTTTTCTATGCTCAAGTATTGGTCCAGCCTTAGGCAATCAAGCAACAGGAAATAAACAGGTTCTGCTTGTGATAAGTGGGGTATGATAAATTTGGATACTATATCAAATGAAAAATCAGGTCTCTCATCCTCTTTTAGCCATGTGGCATAGTTATTTTCTACATAATTGCAAAAATCTATATTACAGTTCCGCTTCTGTAAAAAATGTGTATCTTTCAGGTTCTCATCGCCGACTTCGTCTATCCATATATCCCATCTACAGATGTCATAATAAATAGCTTGCCAATCATTCCAATCAGGCTTTTTATTTAGCTTTTCTTCTAGCTGTAAAATAAAGTGTGCATATTCTTGACCTATTTTATTCGAGATTATTTCTGTCGCTTTGAATATTTTTTTGATAGACATGATGATCTGGTTTGGATTTATTGGTTTGATGATATAATCAGCTATTTGGCTGGCAATAGCATCTTCCATCAACCCTTCTTCTTCGCTTTTAGTCACCATCACCACTGGTAAGTTTGGCTTGATCCTTTTTATTGCCTGCAAAGTTGCCAGCCCATCTAGACCTGGCATCATCTCATCTAATATGATCAGATTGTAGTCAAAGTCTTGAAGGCGTGATAGACCGTCTTGTCCGTTGTTCTCTGTATCGACAGCATATCCCCTCTCTTCTAAAAAAAGTATAAATGGTTTCAGGATATCTATCTCATCGTCTATCCATAGAATCTTTATTCTATTTGGCATATTGTTTCACACTCCTATGCCTTTGATAGTGTGACAATATGATTTTTTGTTTATCATAAGCAGTAGACCTTTCAGCTCTGTCCTATTTATAGGTAATAAAGTCAGATTAAGTGGGCTAAATATCAATATTTCGCCAAACTATCAATCTTTTATATTTATTTTTTTTATTTTTTCTTTGATGATAGTTTTTATAGATTCTAAATCTGCATCTTGGAAATAGACTGCCAAACGGAAGTTTAACTCCTTGCCAGAAGCACCTAAGTATTGAGCCATTTTTTCGAAGTATTGCCTGATAAATTCGTCCTTCATAGACAGAGGTTTTTCCTTCTTTTCTCTTGCTTCTTTTACCATTTCACGTAAATCAGGAGTATTTATGGTCTTCGCATCTTCTATCCAAGAGCGGGCTTGCTTCATTTCATCATTTTTCACCAGAGGTTTTATCAGGTTCAATCTATCGTAACCGATATTCTTAAAATCTACTTCGTCTAGTGCCATTTCCTCGACATATAGCTCATAAGTATCTATTAGTTTTGAGGCAAATGCACTCGATAAATTATACTCTTTCTCCAAAAATTCTTTTAAAGTTTTATATCCTTTTACTTTAAATGGTTCTGTCCTTTTGATATCTGACAGCACTTCTCCGAAGGCTAAAAAAGTCTCCTGAATCTGTGAAATATGCTTTTCCACTAGCTCAAATTTTTCTTCGGGGGTTGCCTTGTTTAAATTAAAATCGTCCATCTTGTTACCTCTTTATATTTATTTAGGATAATATGTGTTTGCTTTCGCCGGAAACTTGTCAGTTTTTACTTCGGTCACATATTCTTTTATCGCGTCAGTGATAGGGTGTTTTAGGTCTGTATATTTTTTTACGAATTTAGGTTGCATATCACTTAGACCTAATATATCGTGCCATACCATTACTTGCCCGTCTGTATATCTACCAGCTCCTATACCTATCGTGGGTATGTGCAGAGCTTCTGTAAGCTCCTTACCCAGACCTTCAGGAATACATTCTAATACTAACATAAAAGCCCCTGCTTCTTCCAATGCAAGTGCTTGCTTTATCATATTTTCTTGCTCTTTTTTATTTTTTGCTTGCACAGAATACTCGCCAAATCTATTTATAGATTGTGGGGTCAGTCCTAAATGAGCTACCACAGGTATCTCACAATCTATGATTGCTTTTACTGCTTCGATACGGCTGACACTACCCCCCTCGAGCTTTACAGCATTCGCACCTGTCTGCAAAATCAAGTCAGCAGCGTTTTTTTGGGCACTATGTATATCCAAATGATAGCTCATATAAGGCATATCCGCTATGATAAAAGTATTCGGTGCCCCCTTTCGAACAGACTTGCCATATCTGATGATGTCCTCAGACGTTACATGTAGCGTGGTTTCCTCTCCTTGCATCACCATTCCCAAACTATCACCGACTAATATAATATCCACATCGCAAAGTTCGGACAGTTTCGCTGAAGAATAATCATAAGCCGTCAGCATAACTATCTTTTCTTGCTTTACTTTCATTGTGAAAAAGGTTTCTATATTCTTCATGGACACTCCTTGTGACTAATCCAATATTTTAAAAACACCCTTTTTTGTCAAGGACAAATATTCTCTAGCCTTCTTTTTTCAATGGATGTGTATTATAAAGCCCCTGCCCAGGATCCCAAACTATAGAAAATCTACTTTTCCTACTTCTCGATTTTGGTGCTTCTGGCAATTGGTTTTACTGGTCTTCGAGTGAGTATGGTCACTATACCACTTGGGGACGGAATTTCGATAATGGCGACCAAATAAACAACGACATGATAGGTATCCAGAGAGTTCCGGCTGTTCGCGCTTTCTAGAGTTTAAAAGACATGGGCTCATAAACCATAAATTTATCTGGCAGTTTTTGTATTGCATATTTGCAACTTTTCTCTTGACAAAAAAACGCCTTTAAAATAAGTTGCATTTCAAAAGAGAGGTGCAACTAATGACTATAAGTAATAGTGAAAAACTTTTCGACATTTCGCTGATAGAGACACTGCCGAAATGTCCTTTGTTAGAGATTGCCGTGCCTGCTGGTTTTCCTTCGCAGGCACATGACTACATCGAGAATTTATTGGATTTAAACGAGCTAATGATTCTCAATCCAGCGGCGACTTATTTCGTGCGGGTGGAAGGCAATTCTATGATCGATGCGAATATCTATCCGGGTGATTTTTTGATAGTGGATAGGTCAGAGGAGATTGCCGATGGCAAGATAGTGATAGGCGTGATAGACGGAGAAGTGACGGTGAAGCGGCTGCGAATAAAGAACAATGAATATTGGCTATGCCCCGAAAACGTGAAATATAAGCCGCTGCGAATAGAGCCGCATGTGGATTTTCGAGTGTGGGGTGTGGTGACTTGGGTGATACATAAGCCGGTGTAAGATTTATGCAATATCATCATCACACTATCGATGACAGCAGTATCTATGCCTTGATAGACTGCAATCAGTTCTTTGTGTCCTGCGAGCGGGCTTTTGCACCGCATTTGGAGAAAAAGCCTGTGGGTGTGCTGTCAAACAATGACGGCTGCTTAGTGGCACTGTCGCCGGAGCTGAAAGCACTCGGCATCACTCGTGGTATGCCGGGCTTCAAGATACGCGAGACCATCGGTTTGCAGAAAATATACCTCTTTTCGTCTAATTATGAGCTATATGCCGATATGTCGTCCCGCGTGATGACTATCCTTTCTGCGATGTCTGATGATATCGAGATTTATTCTGTGGATGAGGCTTTTTTGCTTTTTAAAGAT